>JBAXJW010000001.1:0-44694 GCA_037137635.1 bacterium
GACAAAATCTCTATAAAACTTATCTCCAAAAAAGGTTCTAAAATTTTAGTTTTCGAAAAAACTTCTTTATAAAACGTTTGGCTTACGAGGCTGAGATAAAGTTGTTGCCACCTTTGCAAAAAAATCGCCCATATCTTGCTGGGAAGGAAACTTATCCGTGCCCATACAACCAGGCGATAAAAGAACAACATCTCCAGAGCGAGACTTTTGATAAGCAAGCAAAGTTGCTTCTTCAAGAGTTCCCACAAGGAAAGTTTCTGTGTAATCACCTAAAAAGCGGTTAATCTTTTCCTTGCTTTCTCCGGTAATAATCAAGTTTTTCACACGTAAGCGAATATGGGGAGCGAGAAGAGAGAAATTTACCTCTTTATCTTTTCCACCCATAATCAAAATAACAGGCTCATAAAACGAACCGAGCGTGCGAATAACTGCAGCTGGATTTGTTGCATAAGCATCTGAATAAAACGCAACATCATTGATACGTTTTATAAATTGTACTCGGTGAGGCAACGCCTTCAATTCAACAATTGTTTTTTGAATGGATTCACGCTTTACACCTAAATTGAGAGCCGCTAAAGACGCAGCCATCAAATTCTCGCGATTATGGAGGCCGCGCATTTTTAATTGGCTAATATCAAGGTCAACAAGTTCATTATCTTTCCAACGAATTGAAATTTTATTTTTCTGGCACCAAGCACCTTCAAAGCCCGATGGAATTTCTTGCATTCCAAAAAGGTACGTTTTGCTTTGAAGATTTTGTACAAAAGAGACAACCGTGCTGTCTTGAGAATTAAAAACAACCCAAGTATCAGCATCGGCATTCTTAAGAACTTCTCGATTTGCTTGAAAATAGTTTTCAATATTCGGATAACGATCCGCCATATCTTCCGCCAAGTTCAAAAATAAAATTCCTTTTGGTTTAAAGGTTCTTGTCCCTTCAAGTTGCTGAGGAGAACAAGCTGCAAGAATAAAATCAGGCGTCGCTGTCTCGTTAAGAACTGCACTTAAAGGGCGATCCGTATTCGCAAATGCTACAATGTTTTGTTTTTCGAGAATTGATTTTAAAATTTGCGCAGTCGTGCTTTTTCCATTTGTACCCACTACTGCTACGATGTTGGCAGCTGAGTGAAGAGAAACAAATTCTAATTCGGAAACCACGGGAATGTTCATATTTCGAGCAGCATCAAGCTCTCGAAGATCGATGGGGAATCCATCGCACACAACAACCATTCCAGAAGATTGAAAAATTCTTAAATCTATTGGTCCAAATTCAAATTCAACGGCAAGTCCTTCAAAAATAGCTTTCACTTGTTCGTGCTTGTCTTCTGGAAGACCTGGCAAAACAATTCTCGCAATTCCTTGATTTCTCAAAACGAATCGAGAAATCTCGAGAGCGTTTTGTTCTGCTCCTAAAATACTAATGACTTTTCCGTTTAATCCCTGCATTGCCACAATATATAAAAAACCTTTCTCGCAACTCTCGCAACGTTTATCGTAACTTTAAAGTTCCCAGTGCAGCTATAGCTAAAATAAACGAGAGAATCCAGAATCTTACAATAACCTTAGGCTCAGGCCAGCCTAAAAGTTCGAAATGGTGATGAATAGGAGCCATTCTGAAGATTCTCTTCCCTCTTAATTTAAAAGATGCGACCTGCAAAATGACCGAAAGAGTCTCTATCACAAAGACCCCTCCTAAAATAACAAGCAAAATTTCGTTCTTTGAAAGAACTGAGAGTGCCCCTAAAGCCCCTCCCAGCGCCAAAGCTCCCACATCTCCCATAAATATTTGGGCGGGAAAGGTATTAAACCATAAAAAGGCGATGCCCCCACCCATTAAAGCCGCGCAAACTATCGAAAGCTCTCCAATTCCTGGAACATGAGGGATTTGTAGATATCGTGCAAAAACAATGTTCCCTCCAAGATAACAAAGGATAAAAAAGGATGCGCAATTAACAATACAAGGTCCAATGGCCAATCCGTCCAATCCATCTGTTAAATTCACAGCATTTGAGGCACCTACGATCACAACAACGCTCAAAAGCATATAATAGGGTCCTAAGTTAAGGGCTAAGTTTTTAAAAAAAGGAAAAAATAAAATTCCCTGAACCCCGTCTCCGTCTGCAGAGACAAAAGAAACGTATGAAAAAAAAGCTGCTCCTAAAAAAAGAAGACGAAACTTCCAGCGACTTGCTAAACCCTCCGGATCTTTTTTAATGATTTTGATGTAATCATCTAAAAAACCGACCAATCCAAAAATAAAAAGAATGAGTAACATACACCAGACGTAAACATTTGAGAGATCCGACCAAAGAAGAATTCCCAAAAAAGCCCCTCCAAGGATCAACAATCCTCCCATAGTGGGAGTTCCTGTTTTTTTAAGATGGCTCTGAGGGCCTTCGTTACGTATAGCCTGACCAAACTGACGCTTTTTCATCCAACTTATAAATGGGTTTCCTGCAAAGATAACGAACAAAAGAGCCGTGACTGCCGCAAGCCCCGAGCGAAAGCTAATGTATTTTATAACGTTAAAAATTTTGAATTCATTATTGAGGGCGTAAAGTAAGGCGTATAACACTTCTAAAGTCTGTTAGAGTTTTGTTACTTTTTCAAGAATAGCGCTCGAATGTATATCCACGGAAACAACACCCAGCAAAAGAAAGCCCCCCCGACAAGACCAATACCCAGCGCGAGCTCCAAGGTTTCTCGGAAAGTCCATTCATGAAAAACTTGTCTCTTTCTCAAGATCAATACGAGCAACAAAACTCCAGGAGCTATGCCTAAAGAAAGCCACGGATAAACATTTAAAATACTCAAAATCAAAGATTCCCACAAAATAAATCCAAAATAACAGGAGAAGGCAAACAATAGAGCGGAGACTTGTGGGCGACTCCCTTTTTTCCATTTTGATCCCATCGAGAACAATTCACTTAATTTTTGAGGATGAAGACCCCTTTCTTTGCGCTTTTTAAATTCAACAACCAAAAAAAGGATAAGAAAGAAGAACAGTAAAATAAATCTTATTAAAAACAAGACCACACATTAAGACTAACCTAAATCTGTAATAAAATAACCAGATGTCCGAACCTCTTCTTTGCCCTAAGTGCGGAGCCCTTATTGGAAAACACCTTGTTCGTTGCTATCAATGCAACACCTATCTCATGGGCTCTCGAATGGATTCGTGGACAACAGCTTTTCTTCCAGAGAAAGCTCAAAAGAATCCCGCTACAAGTCTTTTAATTTTTTTAAGCTTTATTCCCTTTTTACTTGTTTTTTTAAAAATCGGTCCAGCTTCTTTGCTTTCAATTTCGAGTTATACGATGACTCAAATAGGAGCCACCAACTCTGCTCTTATTCTCATGGATCAATACTGGCGTTTTGTGACAGCTAACTTTGTACACTTCAATGCTCTTCACTTACTTATGAACATGTTGGGATTGCTGGCACTTGGCCCTTTTATTGAAGAAATGTTTGATTATAAAAAATGTTTTTTTATTTTTTTTATTTCAGGAACTTTTACCTTCGCAATTTTCACGATGCTTACTTTTTTATTGCCAAATATTTTCATGTCAGCTTTAGCAGGAGGGGCATCTGCTGGAATATTTGGACTTCTTGGTGCAGGCATTGCGGGTGCTCGAAAAATGAACGGAAAAAAAGATCTTCAGAAAATTCTTTTGAAAAACTTTTTTCAAAACCTTGTCCTGGGACTTATTATTCTTCCACTTGGAAGCACGGTCCTCCACGTTTTAGGATTTGGCCTTGGTTTCTTATTTGCTTTTTTTATTCCAGCGGGGAGTGGGGCTTTAGGCAAAGAAAGAAAACTCTTTTCTTATAGCTTTTTATTTTCACTGATCATCGTTGTTCTTTCATTTGGATTTCAAACAATTGAATTAAAAAAATATCCCCTTTTAATCTCTCAAGAGAGCTTTAAATCTCGTCTTTCTGAATGCCTATCTACTAATCCAAACTCAGTAAATAACGATCCCAATTCGCTTAACCTGATAAAAGAGAAAATTAAAACCTGCGAAATAATTCTAAGAATTGGAGTGAACCATCCAGAAGCGATCGTGAACCGTCTTGTATATTTAGCACAAGACTATCCAAACCTATTAAATAAAGAAAAATACACTTTCTACCTAAAGAGAATGAATAAATTACTTAAACCAGCTCTTTAAGGTGTCTGTTTTATCAGTCTTTTCCCAACTTAGGCCTACATCTTCACGACCAAAATGGCCATAATTTGTGCTGTTTTTGTATATGGGTTTTCGAAGATCAAGTTGTTTAATAATTCCAGCAGGTTTTAAAGAAAAGATTTCTCTCACTGCTCTCTCAATTTTCTGAGGATCAACTTCACTTGTTCCTTGGCAATCAACCATTACACTCACAGGCTCTGCAACGCCAATCGCATAAGCAAACTGAACAAGAGCATGTGAAGCGAGACCAGCTGCCACAATATTTTTTGCAACATATCGAGCCATATAAGCCGCTGAGCGATCTACTTTTGTAGGATCTTTTCCGCTGAAAGCTCCTCCGCCATGTGGAGCATAACCGCCGTAACTATCTACAATAATCTTGCGTCCTGTTAATCCAGTGTCTCCATGAGGACCACCTATCACAAATTTTCCAGTCGGATTAATGTGATATTTTACGGGTCCCTTTATAAGATTTTGAGGCAACAAAGGTTCTACGATTTCTTTTTGAACTGTTTTTTTAATTTCCTCTTGAGAAACACTCTCTAAATGTTGAGTAGAAACAACAACAGTATCTATTCGATAAGGAACTCCGTCCTTATATTCAACGGTGACTTGAGTTTTTCCATCAGGCCTGAGCCACGGAATTTCTTTTGATTTACGTTTTACAGATAATGATCGAGAAATCTGATGCGCTAGAGAAATACAAAGAGGCATCAAAGATTTTGTCTCTTGGCATGCATAACCGAACATCAAACCCTGATCGCCCGCTCCAATATCATCACCAAGATCTACTCCGCGAGCAATATCCGCACTTTGTTCATGAAGACGGTTGATAATCTCACACGAATCAACGTTGAAGCCCTCTTCTGGACGATCGTAACCAATTGAACGAATGACTCCTCTAACAAGCTCGTTTATATCAACATTGGCTTTTGCGTGATTTGAAATTTCTCCAGCAATTAAAGCTAGGTTAGTCGTTACAAGTGTTTCGCAAGCAACACGAGCAAAAGGGTCTTGAGATATAAAAGCGTCTAATATTGTGTCGCTTATTAAGTCAGCTACCTTATCTGGGTGGCCTTCGGTTACAGATTCAGAAGTAAACAGAAAGTTTTTATTCGATGCTTCCATTGTCGTTGTCTCTTTCTTCTAAGAATACATCGACTTTCTCTCTTTTTTTATGATCTGTCACCTTTTCTTTATGTTTTCTACTTTGATGAAGAATTTTATCAGTCACCTCATCTATTGCAGAGAAAAGATTTTCTCCTCTGGCTTCTGCTCGAGCATCAAAATCACCTGCTACGACATGAAGCTGCGCAACACTATCCGTTCTTTCCGTTAAAAAAGTAAAATGGCAATTTGTCATTTCATGAAGATGTTTTGACACTTTGGCAACTCGATCATTTGCGTAATCTTTTACAGAATCACTTGAATGAATCCCCTTAAAAACAACCATGACGTTTAAATTAGATCTCTTTTCCACAACAACCCCTCATTCTTTTATTTTAAGTCTCTACAAGGACGAGAAACTTTAAATTTATGTTATTCATCAAAAATACTTCTTTCTTTTACTTGAAGGTAAAATTGCCAATGCCTCTCTATATTTTGCAACAGTTCTACGAGCAATTTCAATTTTCTCTGCTTTTAGAACCTCTACAATTTCTTGATCGCTCAATGGTCTTTTTGAATCTTCTCGAGCCACGATATCTTTTATCTTTTGTTTCACCGAGGCGCTTGCTAAATCATCACCCCCATCGGATCGGCGAATGCCTGAATTAAAAAAGTATTTCAATTCAAAAATGCCGTGTGGAGTATGAACAAATTTATTCGTCGTTACTCTCGAGATAGTTGATTCGTGTAAACTCAACTCATCTGCAACATCTTTTAAAACCATTGGATGCAAGTGCTCTGGCCCTTTTATGAAAAAATCGTTTTGTTTTTTTAGAATAGATTCAGTGACCCTAAAAATAGTTCTCTGTCTTTGATAAATAGACTTTAGGAGCCAGTTAGCTCCCTTTAATTTATCTTTTACAAAATTACGGGTTTCTTCTTTGAGCATCCCTGTATCTAATTGCTCTTTGTACTCAGTTGAAACCTTCAGTCGAGGCAAACCATCTTCGTTCAAAACAACCATGAATTGGCCGCCTACTTTGACAACGTAGACATCAGGAACAAAGTACTGTGCATCTCCCACATGAAAACTGCGCCCAGGCTTAGGCTCCATATTGTGAATAACCTTACAGAGTTCCTGAACTCGATGAAGTGGAAGTCCCATCTTTTTACTAATTGAAGTGTAATTCTTAGTTTCTAATTCAGATAAATGTTTTTCAATAATTTGCTCAACTTCGTCATCTTCTGAAAGAAGCTCCGCTTGAATGAGCAGACATTCTTGCAAAGAACGTGCGGCAACCCCGGGCGGATCAAAGCGTTGAATACGAAATAAAACTGCACTCACTTCATCCACATCGCATTTCAAATCTGCTGAGATTTCCTCAACAGAGGGGACCAAGTAACCATCTTCATTAATGTTTCCGATGATTTCTTCGGCAATCACATTTTGATCTTTTGTGGATTCGCTCAACCTCCACTGCCACATTAAATGATCAAAAAGTGTTTGGGGTTTAGAGACAAATTGCTCATAAGAGGGAATCTCATCAAGATTCATATTTCTTGTTGAGCGATAATTTTGTGATCCAATATCTATTTGGCCAAAGTCAAAATCTTCTGCGCTTGATGATTGAGAGGCTTTATCTTCAAATTCATTTGAGTCTTCAACAGATTGAGCAATAGGCGCTTCTTCGGAAGAACTTTCATCACCTGTGGATTCTTCAAGACATGGATTTTCAACAAGTGCATTTCCAATTTCTTGTTGGAGCTCCAACACAGACATTTGTAAAATCTTAATTGCCTGCTGAAGCTGTGGGGTCATTACCATCCCCAGGCTTTGCTTCATTTGTTGCTTTAGTGCCATCTGACTTTCAACCTACCTTTTAGAGTTTAAATCCCTCTCCTAAATAAATTTCCCTTGCTTCATTGCTTTCGGTAATTGTTTGCGGAGATCCACTTAAAAATACGTTTCCTTGGTTCATTAAATATGAATAATCACAAACCCCTAATGTTTCCCGTACGTTATGATCAGTTATCAAAATACCGATATTTTTTTGACGGAGCTCATGAATAAAGCCCTGTATCTCCAGAACCGCTTTTGGATCAATCCCGGCAAAAGGCTCATCTAACAAAATGAAATCTGGGTTAATGGCCATACAACGAGCGATTTCACATCTTCGACGCTCTCCGCCCGACAGAGCAGCAGCACTCGAATAAGCTACTTTTTCTAAACCAAAGCTTGAAATTATTTCATCGGCTTGATTGTGCATATCTTTGCCTTTCAAGTTCTGTGCCTCCAAAGCCATCAATATGTTTTCATAAACACTTAATTTACGAAAAAGGCTTGGTTCTTGAGGCAAATACCCAATTCCAAGCTTAGCTCTCTCAAAAAGATGCAAAGAGCTGATATCTTTCTCACCAATTGTTATTTTTCCTTCATTCGGAAAAACAAGTCCCACAATCATATAAAAAACTGTTGTCTTACCTGCACCATTTGGCCCTAAAAGACCAACAACTTGTCCCTTTTTTACCTCTAAAGTAACGCCATTCACGACACTTCTTTTGCCATAAGACTTCTTCAGACCTTCAGCTTTAAGTAAAGTATCCCTTTGAAAAGTTCCTTTTTGATCTGTATTCATTTGAACGCCTTTTTATTTGCGAAATTATTTTGTAGGTGTGGCACCTGGTGCTGGAGCTCCCCCACCAGAATCTTTTCTTTTAATGTATTCCACAATATCTTCATCTTTGAAGGATTCAGGTTTATCACAAGCCATGTTCTTCAGATAGACAGGAGCTATTCCCACTCCGTTCGCATCCGTAGGATAAACAATGACAGCTGACTTACCTGTTTGCCCAGGAATAAACTCCACTCGACTTCCGTCATTATGCAAAAAAACAGCCCCTACTCTATTTATAAGAGGCTTCAAGTTTTGTTTATCTATTAACCGCTTACGTCCCTTACTAAATTCCAAAACTCTTTCGACTTCAGTGCCTCTCATTGCGTAAAATTCTGAACGATTATTTTTTAATTTTTTTTGAAAAACAAAGGTCACCTCACCCCTGTCTCCTAGAACTTGGCTGAGTTCCCAGAGAAAATAAGTTTTATCTCCATCTTTCTTTAGGTAGTCACGAAAAATTCTTCTTATTCTTTTACCATTACTTTTTATGGACCAAGGAATTTTATCAACGGTTCCACAAGTACTTATGTGAGAAACTCTAAGATCTCCCGTGGTGGGATCGTAACTCAGTTTTTCAAATTTTTGCTCAGAAGAAACAGAGCCTTCAATCTTAGGAGTTTTTTTAGCGCATAAAAAATGATGCAAAGAAAAAAATAAAATGAAAAAAAAACCCTTCAAAAAAGGCGTAGCTCTCATGTTTTTATTATGCCATAAATCCCAGATAGAACGCGCTTTCGAGCCATGACTCGACGCTTTTCTTTGTAGTCACGATGGCTACTGCGCCCCCTTAGATTTTCTACGTAAGATTCCTTGTCCGTTATTTGAATCTCATAAGGATAATAAAAGGCTTTTCTTTCTCTCAAAACGATTGGAAAAGATTTCAAGAATCTCCTACCCGAAATTGTTTTTTCAAGCTGTTCTCTTATTTTTTCAAAAACCGGCAAGATTGAATTTTGCACGTGAACTAAATGCTGACATGTAAACTGCAAAGAACGATAGTGAGGAGAACTAAAGGAATTTTTAACTCCCGCTTCACCCACAGACATAAGAGGAATATCAAGCAAAGAATATTTTTTATCCGCCTCTGAGGGAGAAAGCCTTCCTGCTTCTACGTCTTTTCTTAAAGACTCCATATTTTCATGAATGACTTTTATATCTAATAAATTATTAAAAGATTTTCTGGGTTGAATATTCGCATATGAAATCGCACCCAATTCAAAAAACTTTTCTACTAATCGAATCGCATCAATTTTTTTTTCAACAACAAAACGAAACCCTAAGCTATCGTAAATTAATTCGACATCGTTTTGCGCCTTTGAAATGAGTTTAACAATCATGGAATTTCGTTCTTTTTTAACTTTTTTCTGATAACGAACAAGAGGAACACCCTCTTCTCCTGGTTTACCAAAACTCCATTTTCGAGGTGCAATTTGTCGAACAAAGGGATCAAACTGAGCAAATATTTTCTCACGAGCAGTGTGAAAGTTTTCTAATTTCAAATCATTATCCAGATGTGAAATCGTATGCATGACTCGAAGGATCGCACATGCCCAACCAGAGCGCTCACCTTGTGGTACAGAAGCTTCTACAAGTAATTTTAAAATATCATTCTGACTTGTCCGTTCATAAAAAGACGGAGGTAGCTTTTCATTTGCTTCCAATAAAACGTTTCGAATAAAATTGAGGGCTTCAAAATACACCCTCCAAATTTCTTCATAAGTTATCGGATCATCAACATCGTAGCCGTAGGCTTTTAAAAAGGTTTTTGCTTCATTTTTTGTTCGAACATTTAAATGTGAAAAATCAATAATCGATTCCCCAGAAATTGTTTGATTGATGGGGAGCCAATCATGATGCCACTGGCTTGATGCCATTCTTTTTTAAATTTCCTTACCAGTCACGATCATCTTCGGAGTCGCTATCGCTATCACTCTTTTTATCATCATCAGCCCATTCGTCGTCTTCGGTCCATTCATCTGAATCGTCGAAGTTTCCACGGTCGCCCTCCTCCTCATCTTCCGCTCCTTCAATCGCAGCTGGATCGCTTTTCCACCAAGCTGGAGGGCCATCCGTGTCTTTATCATCTTCAAACTCTTCGAGTTTTGTTCGTGCTTTTTCATCTTCTTCGAAGTCATCGACTTCGCTATCAGCCAACACATAGGAAGCAGCTAGCTCTTCTTTTGGAAGAATTTTAGAAAGAGCGACTGCGGGAGCTGCCTTTGTAAGAGGCTTCGCGGCTTTTTCACCTGATTTTTTAGTCTCGGTTGATTTTTCTGAGCTCTTTTTTGAGGGCTTCTCCTTCGATGCAGCTTTATTTACTTTTTTAGCCGCAATTTTTTTTGGAGCGCTCGTCTTTTGAGCTTTGGGTGCCTTAGGAACCTTTGAGGCTTCCTTTGGTGCTTTTTTAGTATTTTTACTTTTACTCGCCATATGTCCTAAAAACATTTACAAAGGGCTAGTGGGACTTGTGTCAAGAACAGATTTAAAAATTCTTTACGAAGATCATAATTTATTAGTTATTTGTAAACATGCAGGTGTTCACAGTAACGAGCTTGAAATAGAACGCGGTGCGCAATTGTTTAAACCAGTTCATAGAATCGATTATGAAACACAAGGCCTTCTTCTATTTGCCACTGATAGCGCCTGGAAGACTTATAATGAATTATTTTTGGGTCACTCAATACAGAAGGTCTATCTTGCAGGCGCCCCTTACAAACAAAGCTGCGTTGGAAAAAAAGAAGGTTTTATAGCCTCTCGCTACCGGTCCTCAAAAAAAACCTCTTATGGAGAAGATTCTGAAAAGTTTCGTTCTTTTCATTCCGTACTCGAATCCAAGCACATTGTCCGTGAATCTCAAGAAAAGATAAACTTCACGGGCCATATATTTGAAGTCGATCTGATTTCAGGCCGAAGACATCAAATCAGAAGCTACTTCGCATCCCAAAAGTGTCCCTTAAGAGGCGATAAACTTTACGGAGATATTAGCCCTCAAAAAACACTTGAGCTTTTTAGTTGGAAATTAAACTTTATAGATCCTCTTTCGAAAAAAGAAATATCTCTTCAAGCTCCAACTTCTTTATTTACCATTGAATAATTCTTGGCCCATAAATGATCCTTTAATTGCGCTATGTTTTTGATTTTTAAAACTTGAGCTCCGACTGGAACTGAAATCTTTTTTGAATTTCCACTTTCAGACACAATTATTTTTTTAAAACCCATTCGAGAAGCTTCTTTCGCTCGAATATCTAAATGCTGAACGGACCGAATTCCTCCTGTAAGACTCACTTCTCCTAAAAGCAAGACGTCCTCAGGAATACTTTTATCCAAACGAGCAGAAGCCAATGCTGCTGCAATTGCTAAATCAGCCGCCGCCTCTTCAATCCGGGCTCCTGCTGCAACTTTCACATAAACATCGTAATTAGAAAAATCTATTCCATATTTTTCAAGAACCGCTAACAAAAGGGCTACGCGATTTTGATCTATGCCTTGAAATGTTCTTCTAGGAAAGCCTTGAAAACATCTTTGTACAAGCGCTTGAATTTCAACAAGAAAACACCTTGTCCCATCGACAAGAGCAGCCACAGATGTGCCTGAAACTCCTGTTTGTCGCTCAGACAAAAACTGCTCAGATGGATTTAAAACTTCGACCAATCCGTCTTCTGACATTTCAAAAACAGCTGATTCGTTTGCAGAACCAAAGCGATTTTTCTGCGTTCGTAAAATTCTCAAAGCCCCCTCATGCAAACTTTCAAAATAAAAAACGGCATCCACCATGTGCTCTAAAAGTTTAGGCCCTGCGAGAGATCCATCTTTTGTGACATGTCCCACCATCACAACAATACATTTTCTTGATTTTGCAATTTCTAAAAACTTCTGTGTGATCTCTCGTATCTGGCTAATCGTTCCCGCACTTGATTCAAGAGTAGAGGTTGCTAGCGTCTGCACACTATCTACCACAATAAAATCAGGTTCGTAATTTTGAATAAGTGATTCAGCTTCCTCAATATTATTTGTCGAAAGAAATTGAATACTGCCTAGATCAAGACCCAATCTTTTTGCACGATCGGCAACTTGAAGACCCGACTCTTCTCCGCTCACGATAAGACATTTGTAACTTTTGCTTAACTTACCCACAATTTGCAAAAGAAGAGTTGACTTACCAATCCCCGGAATTCCTCCCACAAGCAAAAGAGAGTTCCACAAAAAACCGCCGCCCAAAACGCGATCAACTTCTGGAAAAAAAGAAGAAACTCTTTTTGAGAAATTTTCATGCGTAAAAGTATTCAAGCTCTGAATACTTGGAACCTCGCCTGAATTCATCTTTGATGAAGATTTAGAATTTTTAGGGAGTTTAGCTTCTTTAAATTCAACAAGTGAATTCCAAGCTCCACACTCAAAACACTTACCACTCCACTGAGCGGATTCCCCACCACACTCTTGGCAAACAAAATGGGTTTTTAATTTCGCCATATAGCTATGTCATAGCTAATAGCGGGCCAATTGGAATGATAAATATAAAAAAACAGTTTTAATTAACAGACTTTAACGCATTTACACGGCTCATAGCGCGCTGAAGTTTAAGCTCATATTTTCTAAACTCTTCATCGCTCATTCCGCCTTCAGTTACTTTTTTAAAGGCCTTAGTCTCAGCCGCTTTTGCTCTTTGCTCATCAATTTCAGTTGCAAGTTCACTTACGTCAGCAAGAACTGAAATTTTATTATCAAAAATTTCAAGCCATCCATAAGAAATGGCCGCTGCACCCCAAGCGCCATCCATCTTCCAACGAATCACGCCTGTTTTTAATTCAGTAATAAAATTAGAGTGCTCGGGTAAAATTTCAATTTGTCCTTCTACGCCGGGCGCAAAGACATCACTAACTTCTTGTTCAACAAGTATCTTTTTGCTGGGAGTAAGAATTGATAATTTCATTTTTTATCCTGTAATTATCCAGCTAATTTTTTAGCTTTTTCAACGGCTTCTTCGATTGTTCCTACATACAAGAAAGCTTGTTCAGGTAGAGCATCGTGTTTTCCTTCGATGATTTCTTTAAATCCACGAACTGTATCTTGAATTTGAACATATTTTCCAGACATGCCTGTAAATTGCTCTGCAACGAAGAAAGGTTGAGACAAGAATCTTTGTACCTTACGTGCACGAGAAACTGTTAATTTATCGTCTTCAGACAATTCGTCCATACCCAAGATCGCGATGATATCTTGCAATTCCTTATAACGTTGCAAAATCTTTTGCACATCGCGAGCAATTTTATAATGTTCTTCGCCGACAACTTCTGGAGTCAAGAGACGTGAGGTTGAAGCAAGTGGATCTACCGCAGGATAAATTCCAAGCTCGGCAATCGGACGTGACAAGTTTGTGGTTGCGTCCAAGTGAGCAAAAGTTGTTGCAGGAGCTGGATCTGTATAATCGTCCGCAGGAACATAAACGGCCTGAACAGATGTAATAGATCCTTTGTTTGTTGAAGTAATGCGCTCTTGCATCGCTCCCATCTCTGTCGCCAATGTAGGCTGATATCCTACAGCTGAAGGGATACGACCCAATAAGGCAGAAACTTCTGCTCCCGCCTGAGTAAAGCGGAAGATATTATCTACGAAAAATAATACGTCTTGATTTTTTTCGTCACGGAAATATTCGGCGATGGAAAGACCTGTTAAAGCAACACGAGCACGCGCACCAGGTGGTTCATTCATTTGTCCGAAGACAAGAGCTGTTTTTTTGATAACTCCTGACTCTTCCATTTCACGCCAGAGATCGTTTCCTTCACGAGTTCTTTCTCCAACACCGGCAAACACCGAGTAGCCGCCGTGTTCAGTTGCAATGTTTCGAATCAATTCTTGAATCAAAACTGTTTTACCAACACCTGCACCTCCAAAAAGACCAATTTTTCCACCTTTTGCATAAGGAGCAAGCAAGTCGACAACTTTAATCCCCGTCCAAAGAGCTTCTACTTTTACACTTTGGTCTTTGAATGAAGGAGGCTCTCTGTGAATAGAGTAGTATTTCTTTGCAGGAATAACTCCCTTTTCGTCTACAGGATCACCCGTTACGTTGATGATTCGTCCTAAAACTTCTTCGCCAACGGGAACTTGAATTGGATGACGTGTATTTAAAACATCTTGTCCGCGAACAAGTCCGTCAGTTGAATCCATTGCGATACAACGAACTCGGCCTTCACCTAAGTGAGACGCAACTTCAAGAACAAGATTATTTTCATCATTGTTGATCGTTTTGTTTGAAGTCTTAAGTGCCGTGTAGATAGGAGGAAGATCAAATCCTTCGAATTCTACATCTACAACAGGTCCCAAAACTTGAGAGACTTTTCCTTTATCCTGATTGCTAACAACAGTTGCGGTCATTTTATTTCTCCTAACCTTTATCCTTTAAGGGCTTCTGCTCCGCCCACAATTTCCATAAGTTCAGTTGTGATTGATGCTTGACGTACTCGGTTGGCAAGAAGCGTGAGATTCGAAATCATCTCAGACGCATTTCTTGTCGCATTATCCATTGCTGTCATACGAGCACTCAATTCACTTGCGAGTGCATCTGCAAAACAGCGATACATTTGTAAAATAACTTGTTTAGGTAAAAGAGTTTCTAAAAGTTCTTTTCGACCCGGTTTAAAAATATAGGCTTTTTCAACTCCAGCACCTTGAGCTTTTAAATTTACTTCAAGAGGAAGAATCGTTCTAAATCTTGCTACCAAAGAAAGTGCAGATCGGAATTCAGTGTAAACAAAATCAATTCGCTCAACTTTTCCACCCATGAATCCTTCAATCCACGGCTTCGTCATTTTAGAAACTCTTGTTTGAGTAAGAGGTGCTGACCAAAAATCAGTAACTGTTTCAACAGCGACTCCTCTTTTTCTCAAAGCGTCTGCTACTTTTCTTCCTACACAAAAAACTTTCACTTCATAGGATTCTTCTAAAGCTTTAACGTGTTTTAAAGCAAGCTTGATGACGTTTGTATTGTAAGCTCCGCAAAGTCCCTTGTCTGAACTGATTGCAATCATGTAAGCGAGTGGTTTTTTCTCGTTTAACGATTCGTCTTTTGGAGATGCTTTTCTCAATAATGGGTGAAGCGCTACTTTCTTGTCGCTTTGATTTTGCGTTAACTCGCGAAGAATTCTTGATGTAAGTTCTTCAACTTTATCCGCGAAAGGACGAGCGCCAGTAATGAGATCTTGAGCGCGACGGAGTTTTGCCGCTGCGACCATTTTCATAGCCTTCGTAATTTGCTGCGTATTTTTTACGCTGCCAATTCTACGTCGAATGTCTTTTAATGACGCCACATTCTCTCCCTAGTTTGCAAATTGTTTTGTGAATGTTTCCAAAACACTCTTCAGTTGAGGTTCTGTTTTATCGTCAATGGCCTGGCTTTGGCTAAGAGCCTTCATCAAGTCTCCACCTCGGCTATCGAGGTATGCAGAGAGTTGTTCTTCATAATCACGAACGCGATTTGTTGGAACATTATCAAGATATCCCTTTGTCACCGCGTAAATAAGAACAACTTGTTTATCGACGCTTAAGGGAACGTATTGACCTTGTTTCAATATTTCTTGAAGACGAAGTCCTCTATTTAATTGTTTTTGAGTTGTAGGATCTAAGTCAGAACCAAACGCTGCAAAAGCTGCCAGTTCTCTAAACTGAGCCAATTCCAAACGAAGAGGTCCCGCTACTTTTTTCATCGCTTTAATTTGTGCATTGCCACCAACGCGAGAAACTGAAAGTCCTGCGTTCACTGCTGGGCGTATACCTGCGTAAAATAAATCACTTTCTAAGAAGATCTGTCCGTCAGTAATCGAAATAACGTTCGTAGGAATGTATGCAGAAACGTCGCCTGCTTGAGTTTCGATAATCGGAAGAGCTGTCAAAGAGCCTCCACCCATTTCTTTACTCATCTTAGCAGCACGCTCTAACAAACGTGAGTGAATATAGAACACGTCTCCAGGAAAAGCTTCGCGGCCTGGAGGGCGTCGGAGAAGCAACGAAAGCTGTCGATAAGCTTGAGCCTGTTTTGTTAAGTCGTCGAAAACAATGAGGGCATGCCTACCATTATCGCGATACCACTCTCCAATAGTAGCACCCGTGTAAGGAGCGATAAATTGAAGAGGTGCAGTTTCTGATGCTGTCGCCATAACAATAGTTGTATATTCCATGGCACCATGAGAACGAAGTTTCTCAACTACTTGAGCAACTGTTGATTGTTTTTGTCCAATCGCAACGTAAACACAAAAAACGCCTTTGCCTTTTTGATTGATAATTGTGTCGATTGCAACAGCTGTCTTTCCAGTTTGACGATCGCCAATGATCAACTCACGTTGACCACGACCAATAGGAATAAGAGCGTCGATAATTTTTAATCCAGTTTGAAGAGGCTCTGTAACAGGTTGTCTTTTAACGATACCGGGAGCCTTTGTTTCAACAACTCTCGATTCTTTACTTATTATAGGACCCTTTCCATCTACTGGAATTCCAAGAGCATTCACAACACGACCAGCGAGCTCTTCACCTACTGGAACTTGTAAAATCTTTCCTGTGCGCTTAACAGTATCGCCTTCTTTGAGTCCTGTATCACGACCAAAAATCGCAACGCCCACGTTTCCTTCTTCAAGGTTAAGAGCAACACCGTAAACATTTCCTGGAAGCTCAATCATCTCTCCAGCCATACATTTATCGAGACCATGAACGCGAGCGACACCGTCTCCAATCGAAATAATGGTTCCAGTTTCATTCACTTCAAGTTTTGTATCGAAGTCTTTGATTTGCTTTTTGATAATCGAACTAATTTCTTCGGCGCGTAATTGCTCCATTGAATTTCCTTCTCCTTAACTTTCACCAAGCATCTGACTCATGTCAGTTGCCTGTTCTTTCTTCCATAAATTTGTTTTGCATCTGGAACAAAACGCCCGTCAATGTTGAGTCGATTGTTCTTCCTAAAAAATGCACTCTAATTCCCGCCACAAGTTCGGGAACAATATCTACTGATGACAGGAACTTAGTTGAAAACTCTTTCTCTAAACTTGAAATAATTTTTTTTTGTTGAGCTTCAGTCATAGGAAGTGCCGTTTCAATTTTGACAGACGCCACTCCTTCTTGAGTCATAATTTTTTCTCTATAGGACTCTAGGATAGAACCCAAAATATTGATTCTGTCGCTCTCAAGCAAAAGCAACAAGAAGTTTTGTAATTCTTGAGAAAAAGAAACTTTGTTAAAAATTTCTTTCAAGATTTTTTTCTTGTCATCATTAGAAAAAGCCGGGTTTGAAAAAAGCTTTTGTAAATCTTCACTTGAAAGAAAAATTTCAACAAACCTCTCCAAAGACGTCAAAGTTTTTTTTGCTTCCTCAACCGTCAAAGAAGACCAAAGAGCTCCTGCATATCTTTTGGCAACAAGTTCAGCAGACGTACTCATACTCGAACACCTCTAGAAGAGTTTTCAGTTTTAGTTATAAAACCTTCGATTAATTTTTCGTGTAATTTTTGACGAGAAATTTCGTTTGAAAATTCTGAACGAATTTTTTCAAAAACATTTTCTAAAAGTTCTTGTTTATATTTTTTGCGCATCTCCGCGAATTCAGAAGTCACTGCATTACTACTGTCTTCTCGAATTCTCTTGGCACTCATTTGTGCTTCGTCAATTAATTTACGTGCCAACAATTTACCCTCTTCTTCGACGTTTCGAATAAGAGCTTCTTTTTCTGTTTCAATGTTCTTAAGGCTTAAGCGAGCATTTTCAATCTCTTGAGAAATTTTCTTCAACTCTTCTCTTGCAAGAACCAAACTTTCTTTAGTTTTTTGACTTCTTGTTTTGAAAAGGACAGGAATAGATTTTCTTCCCAAAACAAAAATCGCCAAAACAACGATTCCGATATTCATCAAAGCATATAACTCATGCATACCAGGGGACTGTGCAACGTGATGCGCTTCCATGCTAATCAAAATTCCTTTTCTAAAGTTATTTTTTTGGCAGAGCTAGATCCCAAAAGTTTTTCTAAAATTTCTTCTTTGAGCTCGACACTTAAACGATCAAGTTTTTGTTTTTCATCAGTCAGCATTTTCTCAACTTTTTCCCGAGCTGCTTTGACTTGATTTGCAAAATCCTCTCGAGCTTCTGTCAAAATTTTTCTCTGCTCAGAACTCGCTTGAACTTTGAGACTTTCGAATTTTGAACTTGCTTCTTGTTGAGCGCGTCGTCTTTTTGACGATAGGTTTTCCTGAATCTCTAAAAGCTCTGATCGAATTTTTGTAACTTGTTTTTGACGACCTGCAATTCGCTTATCTCTTTCAACTAAGAGACTGGCAACAGGTCCAGTCAAAAGAAAAGATACAAGTAAATATGTGGTCGCAAAAAGACCAAACATTACAAAAAAACTTTGATTAACACCCAACTGCGAAAGGAGTGCAAGTAGTTGTCCCATCTTGAGACTCTTTTGAACTCCGTAGGGGCATTTTGGTCAAGCTTTAAATCTAAAATTCCAAACAATTACGCTCTTAAAGACACTATTTCGTGACGCTTCTGAGTTGATGTAAAAGCCTATGAAGTGAGTCGTCATTGGAATAAAACAACTCAATCATTCCGCCTTTCACATTTCCTCTAATCACAACTTTGGTGCCAAAGATTCCACGCAACTCTTCTTCAGCGGCGAGATGCTCCGGGCTTTTTTGAAAACTTTCACTTTGAACAGGTGAAGCACTTTGTGGAGCTGAGTTAATCTTAACGGGCGAGGTTTGAATCAAAGTTCCTTGAATTTTTTCTCTGACCTTTAGCTCGATATCTCGAACGCTCATGTTTGAAGCGCTTGCTTCGTTAGCTAAAAAAATAATGTCTGCTTCTTTTTCAAGAGTTAGGAGCGGACGAGCATGCCCCTCAGTCAATTTTCCTTGAATTATCAAATTTTTAACGACGCTTGGCAATTTTTGTAGACGAATTGTATTGGCAATAGAAGCTCTTGAGACACCAAGTTTCTTCGCCAATTCTTCTTGAGTAAAGTTATATGCTTTTAGAATTTTTGAATATGCATCCGCTAACTCAACAGCATTTAGATCAACTCTTTGGATGTTCTCGATTACGCTCGCTAAATCAGCTTTCTCAACATTTTCATCTTGCTCACGTATGATCGCAGGGATTTCGGCCATTCCGAGCATTTTGCAGGCTCTCCATCTACGCTCTCCTGCAACAATTTGATAACTTTGATCAGGCATCATGCGAACTATGATTGGCTGAATTAACCCTTGTTCGCATATACTTTCTGCTAATTCTGCTAATTGAGAATCGGCGAAGTACTGTCTAGGCTGCTCTGCGTTAGCGTGAATTTGCTCGGTTGGAATTCTCTTAATTTTATACTCTTTATCTTGTGCTTCTGTAACAATAGTTTCTTTAACGGGCTCTTGAACAATTTTTTCTTGAATAGAACTAACCGTTACTTTAGCCGTTACCCCTTCAACCAATGAGGAAGACTGAACGGTAGTACTTACATAAGGAAGTTCTTCATCTCCACCTAGCAAGGCTGCCAATCCTCTTCCTAAACCTTTTTTTTCAATTTTATTGATGGCAATTGATGTTTTTGAAATTTCTTTTTCCATTAGTTTGGACTCCCTGAAAATGGCTCAAGTGGTGGAATGGGGGGTAGTTCAACAGTTTTTGCGATTTGAGAAAATCGATCCATTGGATCTGGTGGTAAAAAAGGCTGCTCCGCTTCTAAAGGAAACTCTTCACCTGTATGCCTAAATATTACTTCTCTTGCGACATTCATATAAGCTCTTGAACCAAGACAAGCTGGATCATAAACAACTCCTGGAATTCCATGAGAAGTACTTTCTGAAAGCCTAATCCTACGAGGAACTAATGTTTTAAAGAGTTTTTCTCCCACAAAACTCTTTACCTCTCCCATAACTTGCTTAGAAAGGTTTGATCTTGAATCAAACATAGTGAGCAAGATCCCTTCTAAATCTAAAGTGGTATTTAAATGTTTTTTTACAATATTTGCAGTTTTCATAATGCTTGTGAGTCCTTGCATTGAAAAGAACTCCGCTTGCATAGGAATTAAATAAGAATCACTCGCAGATAAAGCATTAACAGTAAGGAGCCCCAATGAAGGCGGGCAATCTATGAGCAAATAATCGAAATCCTCTAGCCCTTCAGAAATTGACTCTTTGAGTCTAAACTCTCTTCCAACAACACTTACGAGCTCAACTTCCGCTCCAGCGAGGTTAGAGTCAGTGCCTACGCAAAAAAGCTTATCCAAATTCGTAGAAATGATGTTTTTGGCTAATCTGCCCTCCTCACTTAGAGCAGAATAGGTGTTTTTTTGCTTAACCTGGTCAGGCGGAAGATTAAGCCCTGCAGTCATGTTCCCTTGTGGATCAAGATCCAATATAAGAGTTTTTTTATTGAGCAAAGCAAGCGAAGCGCCCAGATTAATAACAGAGGTGGTTTTCCCAACCCCTCCCTTTTGATTTATGACTGAAATCACCTTCATGAGTGTTACTATAGAACAAATTTCACGAAGGGAAATAGATACAAGGCTTTTTTTAAAATTTTTTTATTAAAGAATACCTATCTTCGCTTTTATCAAAGATAAAAAGAGGGAACTTTAACTTAGAACGCAAATAAAGAACCTCTAAGCTTTCTGTAGAACTGAAAGCCCTCGCCGCAAAGAACAACTTGCTTTTATCAGGGCAAAAGTCCAATACTCGCTGCTCTTTAAAGTTTTCTATTCGATCACCTACAACAATCGCTCTACTTTCCTCTGCAAAGGCATCAAGTAAAAAAGCGAGGGCTTTTCTATCAGGCTCAAGGGCAACGACTCTTCTATCAGGGGAACTCTTTAACCACGCATAAGCTAAAACTCCTGAACCTGATCCCACATCTACCATTGTAGTAAATCCCTTTATAAGATCTTCTGAATTTCTAATGGCTTTTGTAGCTTCGCTTACAAGTGTTTCACATGAAACATTGCCGATAAGGCGATGAGTTCGGTTGTATTTTTTTAATTTCTCAAAATACTGTTTCATGTGAAACATTCGCCTGTGTTTTGATGCTTTAAAGATGTTCTTCCTGCTGCTCGGGCAATCATTAATACTGCAGTTGGAGGAATTCCGCTTATTTTTGAAAGCTCCAGAACAGATCTAGGCTTAATGGCTTTGTATTTCTCTATAACCTCTAAAGAAAGAGAGGAAAGATCATCTATATTAAAGGTTGGATCCAATAAAGATCCCCCGAGTTTCTGCAAGGCTGAGATTTCACTCTCTTGCCTGCTTAAATAACCATCGTATTTTGCTTCTACTTCTAATTTTTCTATAGCCTTGTCTGATATAAAAGAAGCATCCGGAATAGAAAAGCTTTCCCATGTGATTTCGGGACGCTTTAGATACTCCATGTAGCTTTGAACTCTATCCTTAGAGACTCTGATGCGATTGTTTTCGAGAAATTCTCTTCCCTTAGCTATTTCATCAAGGTTTTGAGAGTGATGTTTTTTCTGAGCTTCTGTTAAAAGCCCCAATTGAACACCTAAATCATAAAGACGTTCTTGAGCGTTGTCTTCTCTTAAAACCAAACGATATTCGGAGCGACTTGTAAACATTCTATATGGCTCTTGAGTGCCTTTAGAAGTTAGATCATCCACTAAGGTTTCCGTGTAGCTTCTAGCTCTATTGGGATAAACAAAGTCTTTACCCTTTAGAAAGAGAGCTGCGTTTATTCCTGCCCACATTCCTTGAGTTGCAGCCTCCTCATAACCCGATGTCCGATTCACTTGGCCAGCAAAGAACAACCCTTCTTGAAATTTAGACATAAAAGAGAAGTGTAAGTCGGTAGGGTTAATAGTGTCATACTCAACGGCATAGCCTGGACGAATGAATTCAACCTGTTCCAAGCCTCGAATACTTCTCATGAACTCAAGCTGAACATCAGCGGGCAAGCTTGTACTCAGTCCATTAGGATAAATAGACTCTGTATCAAGACCCTCAGGCTCAAGGAAAATTTGATGGCGTTCCCTATCGGCAAATCTTTTAATCTTATCTTCTATGCTTGGACAATATCTGGGCCCTAATCCAACGATATCACCTGAAAACAAAGGGCTCCTATCAAAGTTCGCTCTAATAATGTCATGAGTTCGCTCAGAAGTATGAGTGATATAACAACAAAGTTGAGGAAGCTTTTCTCTTGGCTCTCGCCAAGAAAAGCGTCGAATTTCCGGATCACCCCACTGCTGTTCTAAATTAGAAAATTTTATTGTTTTGGCATTAAGCCTTGCTGGAGTTCCTGTCTTTAAGCGACTTAAGGCATGTCCAAGTTCGCACAAAGATTCGCTCAAAAATTTGGCGGATTGGTCGCCAACACGACCGCCTTCTTTTCTATCATCACCGCAGAACATAAGACCGCGCATAAAGGTTCCGGTGGTAATAATGACAGATCGAGTCAAAATCCGGGCGCCGTCTTTTAAAGAAACCTGCCAAGTATTTTCTAACTTAGATAAAGCAGAAACTTCGCCTTCGACAATGCTTAGATTGTTAATCGAGCGAAGCTCAGAGATCATCGAGCGAACATATCTATCTTTATCGCACTGTAATCTTGTTGACCTTACAGCGGGTCCCTTATTCATATTCAACCTACGTGCCTGAATTGCAGCAGTATCAGCCACAAAACCCATCAGCCCACCAAGGGCATCGATTTCTGACACAAGATGGGATTTTGCCACCCCACCAATAGCTGGATTACAAGACATTGCCCCTAGCTTAGAGGCATCCATGGTCAGCAAAGCCACCTGTTGACCTATTGACGATAGGGCTCTGGCTGCTTCGATGCCGGCATGACCGCCGCCCACAACAATCGCATCGAAGTCTATTTTCATATGCGAACTTATATCAAAATAAGATTCGCATTTACACTCTTATTTACCGAGGCAAAATTGACTAAAAATTTCGGAGATATAGTCCTCAGACAGCTCTTTGCCCTGGCAATTCTTGAGTGCTTTATCCGCCAAAATTAAGTCTTCTGCAATCAGCTCTAAAGATCGACCCTCATTTAAGCTAAGCCTCGCTCTTTTGACAGAAGCCTCAACTTCTCTCAATAATCCCATTTGTCGCTCACTTACAAAAACATCAAGCTTTTGACTCTCTTTTTTTTGAGTCAAAAGAGGAAGAAGTTCTATTTCAAGTTTTTGACGAATGAGAAAAGAATCCTTTTGAAAATTAAAAGCGCCTTCTTTTTTCGAAATATCAGCAAAACTTTCCAGACAAATTAAAGAAGAATGTTTTTCTAAAAGTTTTTCAATATTTTTATTGATCGGTTTATGAGAAGGCTTCACCCAAAGAACAATATGCGCATCACTTAATAAGGAGAGCGCTCGATCAATTCCCTGACTCTCAAGAGCGTCAATTTCTTCTCCCTCAAGACCACGCAATCCTGCGGTATCAATAAATATAAATTCTTGATTAGAAATTTTTACTCGAGCTTCGATATAGTCTCTTGTTGTTCCGGGAATATCAGAAACTAAACTTCTTTCATTTCCGAGCAACAAATTCATCAGCGAACTTTTTCCAGAATTAGGTTCGCCTATAATTAAAACTTTTGGCTTTTCCCAAGAACTTGAAAAGTTTTCATAGTTTGTCAAAAACTCATCGAGGCGCAAAGAAAGAGTTGATAGTTTTTCTTGGCAAGACAACACATCTTCCGATTGCTCTTCTGTAGCTTCAGAAAAATCAATTGCGCTTTCAATTCTACCTCGAGCAGACGTCAAAGAACTTTCTAAATCAACAAAAATTAATTTTGTTTTATCTTGAGTAGCTTTTGATAAATTCAAAAGATCACTTGAAAACGTAGACTCACTCGCAACAGACAAAGCAGTGTGCAAAGCTTCCGATTCTGAGAGTGTCATTTTTTCATTCATAAAAGAACGAAAAGAAAACTCTCCTGGAAGAGCCTCCAAAATATTTCTCTTATTTAATTCTCTCAAAAGCAATTCGCATATGCGATCACTTCCATGAACGTGAAATTCTAAAACATCTTCGCCCGTAAAAGAATGTGGGGATTTAAAATAAATAACGATTCCATTATCAAAACCAAAAAAATTTCTGTAACAGGCTTTTCTAATATCTTCTTCTTTAATATGAAGCTCTTGGGATAATGAAGATAAATTTTTTCCGCTAACTCGAAAAACAACCAATGGACCGCCAACAGCTGTTGCAGCGGCGGCAATTGGATTTTCAAGTCGCTTAAAATAGTCAAAAGAAAAAGATCGGGAACTCAGAAAAATTCCTATTAACGATTTCCAATGTTATCGTCGATATCATCTACTTGGTCAGAGACCGCAACGTTACCGTTTATTTCTCCGGATGAATTTTGATGGTCATCAAATTGAGCTCTTCTGACGTTATCATTCTCAGGTCTGCGCGGATTTTTGTTAGGACCGCGGTTACTAAAGTTTCGTGGGCCATGCCCTTTTCTAAAACCTCCACCTTGTGGACGATTTCCGCCTGAACGAGGATTCGCATTTCCTTTTTCTACAGATCGAGAAGTATCGTTGATAAGTTTCACACGAATTCTTTTATAGGTTCCGTTCCCAATACTTTCGCTGGTTACTTCTCCCAAGGTTGCAAGGTGAGTGTGAATCACTCTTCGTTCTGAAGGACTTAATGCTGGAATATAAGTAGGACGTCCATTGTTGCTTATAACTTTTTCACGAGACTCTTCAGCAATTTTTTTAAGTCCTTCGTAATGACGATCTCTGAATCCTTCAGCGTCAACAGTGACCCTATATTTACTTAAGTCAGTTCCTTCTTCGATAGCTTTATTTGCTAATCCTTCTTGTTTACGAAGAACACGCATAGAAATATGAGCGAGAGCATCGAGAATTTGTGTATTTTCTCCGAGCATACTCATAACTTCTTCGCCTTTAACTTCAATGTGATGACTTCCATCATCTTTTTGGTGTCGATCGAATTGGATGTCATACCCCATTGCGCGAGGAAGCCCTTCTAAAAATTGATCAAGGTTTACAACTCCTTGAACTTCTTCTTCCTTTGAAATACCAAATAAACTAAGAGCAGATTTTACAATATTCATTTTTTAACTTTCCTTCCCTAAGAGAATGCTTTGATTTGTTGCGATGCTGGTTTTCTTTCTAAAGAAAAACTGCTGACTCATCCCCGCTAAATTACTTACTAAGAAATACAGGTTCAGGCCAGACGGAAAATCTTTAGATACAAATCCAAAAACGACAAACATAATTCGTGAAACCCACTTCATGTCGGGCATTCCTGGCTGCGAAGAGGTTGGCTGCGGATTTAATTCCACAGAAATAATTAAACTAATTGTCCAAATAACAGGAAGCACATAGTACGGATCGTGATAAGAAAGATCATGTATCCATCCAAAAAATGGTGCTTGATATAAATCTACTGCATTTGAAAGAGCACTATTTAATCCAAAGAAAATTGGGATTTGTAAAAAAACAGGAAGACAAGAACCAAAGGGGTTCACTCCAGATTTTTTATAGAGAGCTTGAATTTCTTGATTCATTTGAAGGAGTTGATCATTTTTTCCTTCGAATCTTTTCTTGATTGCTTCCATCTGGGGCTGAATATCCTTCATCTTTTGACCAGATTCGAACATCTTTTTATTGATCGGCCATAGAAGAAGACGAACAATCAAAGAGAGAATAATAATTGAGATTCCATAGTTAGATGTGAGTCTAAAAAGAGTCTCCAAACACCACAACATAAAGCGAGAAATGCCACTGAAATAACCAAAATCGATTGTTTCAACAAGGTCTGCTTTCACAGAACGAAGTTCCTGCAAATCCTTCACTGCAAAATATAGATCAAAATTGTAAGAAAGTTTTGTTGTATCAGGAGACCACTTTAAAGGGTAAGCAACACCCCATAAAACTCTTCCCGTATCTTCACTGCCTTTTTGATAATAAAGATCGGGATTGTAGCGACCTTTTGGAATAATATTTGTGGAGAAATATTTATCCCCCCATGAAATCCATTCATAAGGACCAGAGCTTCGAACGTTTTCTTCCCACAGTTTCTTATCTCGAATTCTTTCTGTTTTAGATTCTTTCTTTTTTAAAGCAAGATAATGGTGGTCTTGTATGATTCCCTTGCCAACTCCATCTTCTGTTTCAAAAAAAACATCTCCGCTTATTTCTTTATCAGATTGAATATCAAAAGCTGTTTCTAAAATTAAGTTGTTGAGTTTGTATTTTACGCTACAAGAAACTCCCTCAAATTGAGCTGAATATGTTAAGTCTCCAGAGGAAGATAAGTTTTTCAAACACTTATCCACACGGACATCACTTGAGCGCCAGTGAAACCCGTTTTTAATAATTTCAACGTTGGTTTTTGTTTCTTCGCCTCGATTAAAATATTTTGTAAAAAAAACGTTTCCAATGCCAGCATTGGAAAAGAGATTAAAATTTCGAGAGTTATTAACGTCTATTTTTTTTGCAGTCTTTTTTAAATCTTCAGAAATCTTAGGAGTGGAAGAATTACTGTTTTGGCTGACAGCTCCTGGAAGCTTAGGGATTCCAGAACTTACCACCTGCGAAGAGGGGCTTTCTTTTGGAACATATTTTTCCTGATAAGGAGTTAAAATAAAATGTTGATACGCAGCCATAGCTGCAACAAAAAAACCAATGATAATCCAATTACGATTCATAATGACTCAAAATATATCTAGGTGTGGGTGGATCGAAAGATAACGTAGGAGTTGACCAAGGATTACACCTGATAATTCTTGCAACAGATCGAATTACGTTTTTAAAGCTAAAGTCCTCTAACAATAGAGCTTCTGCATAATGAGAACACGAAGGATGGAAACGACATCCAGAAAAGCCAAAAATTTTAATAAACGGAACAATAAAAGTTCGATAACCAACAAAAGATTTTTGAATTATGAAAGACTGAAGAGATTGAACTTTTTTACTTCTTGAGAAAGAAAGGGTGCCCATTCTTTGGTCTGAATTGATTGATTTAATTTTTTGTTTCGATTGAATCTTATCCATAAACTTTGCCTCGGACTAATTGAGAGGCCCTCAGAGCGATGCCATTCTTTAATAATTCTTTTCCACCGATTACGAAGAACGGCATTTCCAGCTGTTCTAGGAATCGTGACTAAAAGCGGTTTCACCAAGTCTTGAGTATTATTTTTCCACTCAATTTGAGACATGTGAAAAAGCGAAGAACAAGACGAACTTCTTTTTAGAAGCTTAAAGCGCTCAGGTCTTTTTTGAGCCTTCTTCATTTTACGAGCAGTCGAAGGCTTTTCAGCAATTTTGCTTTTATTCACCATAAAATGTGCGTTTTATAAAAACAGTCTTTTTTGCGATTATTTAAACTCTTAAAACAATGTTTATTAGAAGTTTATATAAACCTTGAAAAAATCAACTATTTCTTTCTTCCGCGCTTAGAACTCACAGCAACAGCAATCTTTTTTCTGCCCTTGCGGCGGCGACGACTTAAAGTCTTTCTTCCACCAGGTGTTGCCATGCGTTCCAAAAATCCGTGAACGCGCTTTCTTTTTCTCTTGCTCGGTTGATATGTACGTTTCATAGAGCTAAGTCTTTATGGCATATGTTTGTGGGCCGCACAATCCCTCAAATTAAGATGATGAAAGAAAATAGCAAAAAAAAGACCGTCTAAGAAAATAAATCGAATAAATGGACACACAACAAGAGATTTTTCCCTTTGATAACTTCAAAACTAAAGAAGGCCTTGAAGCTAATCCGCTTGGACAAGAAGAAACTTCTCGTTATCCGGGAAAAACCGTTACTACTCAGTTTGGAGAGTCTTTAACTCCCAAATATTCTTTTGATACTTTTGTTGTAGGTAAAAGCAATCAATTTGCCCATGCCTCAGCTGTTGCAACAGCTAATAAACCCGGAATTTATAACCCTCTTTTTATAGTTGGAAAGACGGGTTTGGGTAAAACGCACCTTTTAAAAGCTATTGGATATAGAATTCTCACAGATATTCGTCCTGGAGCCAGGATTTGTTATCGATCTACCCAAAAATTTATCGAAGAAGTTATTCAGTCTATTCGTCACGACACACGTCACGAGCTTCATGAACGTTATCAAACAAATTGTGATGTTCTGTTAATGGATGATATTCAATTTTTATCGAGATCTGTTTCAACTCAAGATGAGTTTTTTCGTATTTTTAACGCTCTTTTTGATAACGGAAAACAAATCGTCATTACCTCAGATCGCCTTCCAAAAGAAATTCAAGACATTAACGATCGAATTATTTCACGTTTTGAAATGGGTATGGTGGCCGATATCGACGCGCCAGAACTAGAAACGCGTGTTGCAATCCTCAGGGCTCGTGCAGAGACAGATAACGTAACCCTTTCAGATGAGGTCGCACACCTTATAGCCACTTACGTAAAAGCAAATATTCGTGAATTGGAGGGCTGCCTGACAAAACTCGCTGCACACGCTGCGATTTATAATGAAGACATCTCAGTTGCTCTCGTAAAAAAACTTCTCAAGGGTTACGCGGGCGAGCGACAAAAGGTAATTACACTTGATGAAATCATCAGTGTTGTTTCACATTATTTTTCTGTAAAATCAGCTGAGATCAGAGGTCCCTCTCGAAAGGCCCCTGTTTCGAAAGCTAGACAAATTGTGATGTTTTTAGGAAAAGATCTCTCGAAACTAAGCTGTACCTCTATTGCAG
The DNA here is from genome assembly GCA_037137635.1 of bacterium. GTDB lineage: Bacteria > Bdellovibrionota > UBA2428 > UBA2428 > UBA2428 > CANIGN01. The sequence goes on from JBAXJW010000001.1 coordinate 28,675, forward strand.
AAGAGCTTGGCAATCGCCACCACACAACAGTTCTTCATGGTCAAGCCTTTATTGAGAAATCAATTCTTAAGGATCCAGTTCTTAAAACTCAAATTCAACAAATTGAAGAAACTCTTTTAAAGACTCTCTAAAATCCAAATTTAAAACATTGAATAACCTGTGGATAACTCAGGGATAACTCTGTGGATAACTCAGGGATAAACTATGAATTCCATGTTTTCCAATTGTTTTCCCTTATTTATCCACAGAGTTATCCACGCACTTTATTCAACAAAATCATATACTTAACTTAGTTACGCCATACAATTCATATATACATATATAATTAACAACAACTTATTAATTATAATACTAGTCAAAAATGAGAAAAACTTAGGGAAAACTTGCTCTGTTCAATATGAAAGAATCCAATTAAGGTGGGGAAAGAATGGAATTTACGATTGATAGAAGTCTGTTTTTGGAAGGATTAGAAAAAACTTTAAGTGTTGTCGAAAAAAGAAACACGATGCCTTCTCTAAACCATGCGTTGATAGATATTAAAGAAGATCAACTACAAATATCTGCAACGGATTTAGAAATTTTTGTAAGCGCAAGTGTTCCTTGTAAAGTCACAACATCTGGAAGAATTGCACTTCCTGCAAAAAATCTTTATGACATTGTTAAAGAACTTCAAGCAAGTGAAGTTAAAATTAGAGGTCTTGAAAATAATCGTGTCGAAATAAAAAGTGGAAAAAGTTTATTTCGTTTAATGGGATTAGCAGCAGATGATTTTCCACACTTCAAAACATCTCCTAAGGGACAACTTTCAACTGGAAGATTGAAAGTAAAAGAATTTTTAAAATTAATTCAAAAAACTGAACATTGTATATGCCATGAAGAATACCGATATGCTCTTACAGGAATATATCTTGAATATTTAACGGAAGATGGAAAAAGTAAATTAAGAGCAGTGGCAACAGATGGACATCGGTTATCCCTTATGGAATGCCCTGTGGATAAGTTAGGGAATGTTAAGCTCACAAAAGGAATGATCATTCCTCGAAAAGGTGCGGCAGAACTTCGAAAACTTTTAGAATCTACAAATGAAGAAGAATTTGAATTAACTTGCGATGAAAATTTAATTCGAGTGAATCTTGGAAGATTTAAAATTTGGATTAGACCTCTTGATGCGGAATATCCTGATTATAGAAGAGTTCTTCCTGGAGAACTTCCCAGTAAATTCTTTTGTCGTAAGTCGGATTTAAGTTCTGCTTTAAAAAGAATGTCCCTCCTTGTTTCAGATCGTTCAAGAGTTGTTGCTTTTGATTTTCAAAAAGAACGCTTACAACTTTCAACACAAAACCCTGATTTAGGAGATGCAAACGACGAACTTTCAGGAGATTTTACAGGAAATACTGTAAAAGCCGGGTTTAACGCAAAATTTTTCTCAGAAGCGCTTCAGAACTTTACGGATGAAAAAATAGTTCTTCACGTAGGAGAAGCTTTGCAGCCTGCGGTTATTAAGGCTCCTGCAGAAGAAGGCATGACCATTGTGATTATGCCTATGAGACTTTAATCAAAAGTTTCCCCTGAGTTGTCCACAGTGGATCACAATGGATAAGTTGATTGAAAAATTATCAAATGACTTGTGGATAAGTGATGGATAACTTTATAACCTGCATCTATGAAGCTGACAGAAATCTATATTAAAGGATTTCGAAATCTTCTCAATATTGAATACAAAGCTTCAGAAAAGCTAAATGCTTTTTTTGGAGAAAACGCCCAAGGGAAAACTAATTTTTTAGAAGCGCTATATGTTGCTTTAAGAGGCGATTCTTTTCGTTACTATGCACATAAAAAAGATTGGACGCCTTCAAGGGGGCCAATTGAAGTAAAAGCTTCTCTTTACTCTGCACTTGGAAATAGACATCAAATTGAAATGAAAAGTGAAGAAAAGGGAATGCGATACTTTTTGGATGAAAAAAGAATTCCCTTAGTTATCCTCAAAAAAAAACACCCCATTGTTGTCTTTTCTCCCGATGACCACACTTTAGTGAGAGGAGATCCCCAAGTAAGAAGGCAATTTGGGGAAGACGTGATGAGTGATGGTGTTCCAGGATATGCAGAAGTCCAAGGGGAATATGATAAAGCGCTCAAAAATCGAAATGCTTTACTAAAACAAATTAGAGAACAAGGGTTTTCTCGTGAATTGAGAAGTCAAGTCCTGCATTGGGATTTAATATTGGGAAAATTTGCTATGAAAATTCTCGAATTAAGAGACGATGCGTGGCCTGATTATACACAAACATTTCAAAGAGTGATTGCTGAAATTTTTCATACAAAAGATGTGAATATGTCATGGAAAACTTTTGAAGGCGAAAAAACGCTTGAATCCTACGTGGAAAACTTAGGGAAAAGTCTCGAAAAAGATATTGCTACAGGGTGGAGCCATTTTGGGATACATCGAGATGATATTGAAATTTTAGTCAATCAAATGCCTGCGCGAAATACAGCTTCTCAAGGACAGGCTCGAATGTTGGCAATGGCCCTTCGTTGGTCACATGCAGAGTGGATAAAAGAGCGAAATTTTGAAGAACCTTTGTTCTTTGTTGACGACTTCTCCAGTGAGCTCGATGAGAAGCATCGGGAAGCCCTTTTAAAGAGGCTTTTACAGAGTGAAGGACAAGTCTTTTTAACAAGCACAAATGAGTCATTTCTAGGCCCGAATTTGTTGGCCAATGCAACTAAATCCTATATAGTGGGCGGAAGGATTTTAGAGCGAGAAATTAGCGGATGACGCAAAACGAAAACGAATTAAAAATAGCCAATTCTACAAACCCGAAAACAACAACTGGCGATGGTTACGATGCCTCAAAAATTAAGGTTTTAGAAGGCTTAGACGCCGTCCGAAAAAGGCCAGGAATGTATATCGGTGATACCGCTGTACGTGGATTGCATCACCTTGTTCAAGAAGTTGTTGATAACTCAGTCGACGAAGCGCTCGCGGGATTTTGTAATACGGTCAAAGTTACAATTCATGTCGATAATTCGATTACCGTTGAAGATAACGGTCGAGGCATTCCTGTTGACATACATCTTGAGATGGGAATTTCTGCAGCAGAAGTCGTTCTGACAAAACTACATGCGGGTGGAAAATTTGAAGGCCAAGCTTATAAAATTTCCGGAGGTCTTCACGGAGTTGGTGTGAGTTGTGTGAACGCTTTGTCTGAATGGATGAAAGTTCAAATTAAAAAGAACGGTCATTTGTATTCAATTGCATTTGATCGCGGAGTCACTCGATATCCTCTTCAACAAGAAGGTGATTCAGATGATCATGGAACAACTGTTAGCTTTAAGCCCGATGTCGAAATTTTTGAAACAACAGAATATAATTTTGAAAATCTTTCTGCTCGCTTAAGAGAGCTTGCATTTCTCAATCCCAAACTCAGAATTATTATTTCTGATGAAAGAGCGGATAAAAGTGCAGAGTTTTACTACGAAGAAGGAATTAAAAGTTTTGTTGAGTATTTGAATAAAACTCGACAAAAATTACACGACACAATTTATTTTGAAGAAAAAAACGAAGAGTCCGAAATTGAAGTCGCTCTTCAGTGGAACGATTCTTACAAAGAAAATATTTACACTTTTGCCAACAACATTAATACCATTGAAGGCGGAACTCACTTGATGGGTTTCAAAACAGCTCTCACTCGCGCCATAAATAAATACGGCGATCACTATAAACTTCTTAAAGAAAACGATTTATCTATCGAAGGCGATGATTGTCGCGAAGGATTAAGTTGTGTCATCAGTGTAAAAGTTCGCGAGCCTCAGTTTGAGGGACAGACAAAAACAAAATTAGGAAATTCAGAAATTAAAAGTATGGCTGAAAAAGCAACTTTTGAAAAACTTTCTGTTTACTTTGAACTCAATCCTTCAATTGCAAAAAAAATTATCTCAAAAGCTATTGATGGCGCTCGCGCACGAATGGCTGCAAAAAAAGCTCGAGAATTGACTCGACGGAAAAGCGCTCTTGAGTTTTCAGGGCTTCCTGGAAAGATGGCTGATTGCCAAGAAAAAGATCCCGCTCTTTGCGAAGTTTACTTAGTCGAAGGAGATTCTGCGGGTGGTTCTGCAAAGCAAGGCCGAAATCGTAAAACTCAAGCGATCCTTCCACTTCGCGGTAAAATTTTGAACGTTGAAAAAGCTCGAATTGATAAAATGTTAGGGCATGAAGAAATTCGAGCGCTCATAACAGCACTTGGTACAGGCCTAGAAGAGTCGGGAGCAGGGTTTGATATTTCAAGGCTGAGATATCACAAAATTGTGATCATGACGGATGCGGACGTAGACGGTGCGCATATCCGAACACTCTTACTCACATTCTTTTATCGAAAAATGCCTGAGCTTATAGAAAGGGGGCATTTGTATATTGCTCAACCTCCCCTATATAAAATTAAAAAAGGAAAATCTGAGCAATACGTCAAAGACGATAAAGAATTGCAATCTATCTTGTTAGAGGAAAGCTTGGAAACAAGCCATCTTATGAGTCAATCAGGATCGGCTCTTTCAACTGCAGATTCAAAAAGAATTCTTCTTCAAATGCAAAAATTCGACAACGTGTTTAGAGTTCTCTGTCGTAAGGGCGATTCTCGCGTACTGGCGCATTTGCTTTTGGATGGTCACTTGCAAGAGCAGAATTTGAAATCTGAAGAATCTCTCACGTTGATCGCAGAAGAGTTCAAAAAAGAAATTACGGATTTTGAATATAAAATCGAAGAAGATAAAACAAGCGTTGGGTATTTTACTTTGCGTTTTGATACAAGATGGCAAGGGGCTCGATTTAAAACAGAGTTTTCTAAAGCGGTTTTTGAAAACCCCGACACCCAAGAAGCCTTACGTTTATCTTCATTCGTTCGTGAGCTAGGTGGAAGACCGTTTAAGCTTCAAATTGAAAGCGCGTCTCAAAAAACGATTGAAAAATATTTAAACCCTGTTGAATTGCTTGTGAGTATTCTTGGTAAGAGTAAAGAAAAGTTTTCGATTCAACGTTACAAAGGATTGGGTGAAATGAACCCCGAGCAACTTTGGGAAACGACAATGGATCCAGAAAAAAGAACTTTCTTAAAAGTAACAGTTGATGATGCAGCTGCTGCCGACAGTATTTTTTCAATCCTCATGGGAGACGATGTTGAGGCTCGCAGAAACTTTATTGAAGAAAACGCACTTAGAGTTAGAAATCTGGACGTTTAATTCATGGAAAAGGTTGTTGATAATTTCAGGAAAGAGTTTTTTCTGGAGGCTCCAACTCATATTGCCCTAAACAATGCAGGAACTTCACTTTTAACAAAAAAGTCCTTTGATAAGTTAACAAAAGTTTCTGAAGCTTTAGCGATCGAAGGAGCTTTTATAAATCCTTTGTTTGCTGAGCGTGAAAAAGCAAAAGAAACGCTTGCTCAGTTTTTAAATGCCAAAGTTACGGAAGTAGCTTGGGTTCAAAATTGCTCTGCAGCTCTTTCGATGGTTGCTCAGGGATATGAGGAAAAGAGTCATGAAGAAATTGTGATTCTTGAAAATGAATATCCCGCGAATTTTTATCCTTGGGTTGAACGATCTAAGAGAAATCAATCTCAATTAAGAATTGTTCCTGCAGAAAAAGATCTCACACGAGTGGAAGAAAAAATAATTTCTCAAATTAATTCCCGCACTCGAATTGTTGCGCTTTCTCACATCCAAAGCGATTGTGGGTTTAAAGTTGATGTTGCTTCTATTGCGGCAGCTGCACATAAAGTTGGTGCGATTGTGGTTTTGGATGTTATTCAGTCCATGGGAATTGAAAAGATAGATTTTCAAAATCTTGGAGCCGATATTATTTGTGGAGGATCGCACAAGTGGCTTTGTGGTCCTATAGGAGCAGGCTTTTTGGTAGCTAAGGAAATTTTATTGGAAAAAATTACTCCTTGTCTCCATGGAGCAAATAATTACGGAACATTTGAGGATGCTTCTTGTGTTACAAAAACCCCTTTTCAAGATGCTCGAAGGTTTGAGCAGGGGACTGTTTCTTTTCATTCTATTTTAGGAACGGCAGCCTCTTTGGAAGTTTTAAAAGATTACAATGTGGATAACTTAGGGAAAAAATCGCTGTTTCTAAGAAGTTATTTAGCAGAGCATTTAAATGAACTTGGCTTTCATGTTTACGGAAACTCAAAAGCAACGGGACCACAAGTGTCTATTTCTCATCCAAAAATTAAAATTGATGAATTCTCAATTGCTTTAAATAAAGAAAAAATATCACATGCTTTAAGGCCTGCTCCCGTACAGGAGAAAAAAGTTCTTCGCCTTTCTCCGCATGCATACAATACTAAAGATGAAATTGCGTTTGCAATTGAAACGCTTAAGAAGGTTTTAGCTTAATATGACTGATAATAAAGAACCAATTGTTGTCGATAAAATCGAATCCATCAAAATTGAAGAAGAGATGCAAGGAGCTTATCTCGAATATGCAATGTCAGTTATTGCTGGCCGCGCTCTTCCAGATGTGCGCGATGGGTTGAAGCCTGTTCATAGAAGAATTCTTTTTTCGATGTACGGTCTTGGAAATACATACGATAAAAGATATTTAAAATCTGCCCGCACAGTGGGGGATGTAATCGGTAAATATCACCCTCACGGAGATTCGGCTGTGTATAACGCCCTTGTTCGTATGGCCCAAGATTTTTCGATGCGCTACATGCTCATCGATGGGCAAGGAAACTTTGGTTCTGTAGACGGGGACAGCGCCGCGGCTATGCGTTATACGGAAGCGCGCATGACCCGTTTTGCAGGTCATTTACTCTCGGATCTTGAAAAAGAAACTGTTGAGTTTGGCCCAAACTACGACGGAACCATGGAAGAGCCTAAGGTTCTTCCTTCTAAAATTCCTAACTTACTTGTGAACGGAAGTAACGGTATTGCCGTGGGAATGTCGACAAATATTCCTCCCCATAACGTGGGGGAGGTTCTGCGCGGAACAATTGCAATCATTGATAATCCCCAAATCGAGTTTGATGAATTGATGAAAATTATTCCAGGCCCAGACTTACCAACGGCTGGAATTATTTCGAACATTTCTGGAATTCGTGCCGCTTACAAATACGGTAAGGGTTCTTTCACGATGACCGGTCGAGCAATCATTGAAAGTATTGGAAAAGATAAAGAAGCGATTGTTGTGATTGAGCTTCCTTATCAAGTGAACAAGTCTACTTGGATTGAAAATATTGCGAGCCTTGTTCGTGATAAAGAAATTGAAGGAATCACAGACCTTAGAGATGAAAGTAACCGCGAGGGGATGCGTGTAGTTATTGAACTTCGTAAGGGAGAGGCTTCTCAAATTGTTTTAAATAATCTCTATGCAAAAACTCAACTCAGAACAAATTTTGGGGTGATTATGCTTGCTATTGAAAATGGGCGCCCTCGACTCTTTTCTTTGAAGGATTCGATTGTTGCGTTTATCGATCACCGTCGCGATGTTGTTACAAAAAGATGCGTCTTTGAACTTCGTAAGGCGCGAGACCGCGAACATTTGTTAGAAGGATTAAGAATTGCTCTTGATCAAATTGATGCTGTTGTTGATTTCTTAAAGAAAACAAAAGATGCAAAAACAGCAAAAGAAGGATTACAAGATAATTTCAAATTAAGTGAACGACAAGCTCAAGCCGTATTGGATATGCGATTACAGCGATTAACGGCTATTGAAACTCAAAAACTTATTTCCGAATTAGAAGAAATCAAAACAGAAATTAATTATTTAAATCTTGTATTGGGTAGCGATATCGAGCTCATGAAAGTGATTAAGGCTGAATTAACAGAAATGCTGGATCATTACGGAGACAAACGAAGGTCTGAGATTTCTCTTGCGGACGATAAAGGTTTTAATGCTGAAGATTTCCTGCAAGACGAACAAGTTGTCGTCACAATTACAAATTCTGGATATGCAAAACGAAGTTCTGTGGAAGATTATCGATCTCAAGGGCGAGGCGGAAAAGGAATTAAGGGCGCTGACACTGGTAAAGACGATGATTTTGTAAAAGATATTTTCGTTGCGAGCACTCTGAGTTATCTTTTGTGCTTTACGAATTTGGGCCGTTTGCATTGGTTAAAGGTTCACCAAGTTCCAGAAATGAGTCGCACTGCTCGTGGACGACCTCTTGTTCAGCTTTTACAGCTTGTAAGTGGAGAAGAGGTTTTATCCATTCTCCCAATCAAGGAATTTGTTGAAAACAAATATATCGTCATGGCTACAAAACAAGGCGTTATTAAGAAAACAGATTTAATGGCGTTCTCTAATATTAGAGCTGCAGGAATTATTGCCATTGCTTTTGATGATGGTGATTCGTTGGTTAAAGCCGCTTTATCTGATGGAAAGCAAGATATATTTGTGGCGACTAAGCTTGGGCAAAGTATTCGCTTTAGCGAGGAAGATGTTCGAGATATGGGTCGAAACGCTCGCGGAGTCAGGGGCATTAAGCTTGATGATAAAGATGCAGTTGTAGGAATGGAAATCTTTCCCACAGAAGAAAACGATAAAGACAAACTTTCTATTTTGAGTGTGAGTACTTTGGGTTATGGAAAACGCACTCCTCTTAATGAATATCGCACACAAGGTCGAGGTGGATCGGGAATTATCAATATCAAAGTTACCGATAAGATTGGCGAACTCGTGGCTGTGAAATTGGTTCGAGATGGTGATGATGCAATTGTCATTAGTAATGTCGGTCAGCTTATTAGAACTCCTGTAAGTGAGATTCGAGAGATTGGCCGTAACACTCAAGGAGTGAGAGTCATCAACATGGACGATGGTGAAAGTGTAAAGGCTTTTGCAATTACTCGTGAAGTAGATGAAAGCCAAGTTGAAGAGACTTCTTCTGGTGAAAAATTAAATTAGTAATGTCTGTGAATAGTGAATTTATAGCGCGCGCAGAAAAGGTTTTTGTTGGGGGAGTGAATTCTCCCGTTCGAAGTTTTCGTCGTGTAGAGGGGAAACCCATTATTATTAAAAGAGCTCAAGGAGCTTTTATAGAAGATGTTGAGGGTAAAAAATATTTAGATCTTGTGATGTCGTATGGGCCGCATCTTTTTGGTCATCACTATGATCCGATTCTAAAAGCCATAGCAAAAACTCTGGAAGAAGGTCTTTGCTATGGAATGACAAGTGAACGAGAAATTCAATGGGGTGAAAAGATGCTTTCTTTTTTACCGCCTCGTTGGAAAGTAAGAGCGTTAAGTTCTGGAACCGAAGCTTGTATGACCGCAATTCGTCTTGCTCGAGGTTATACAGGCAGAGATATAATTGTTAAATGTTCGGGTCATTATCATGGACATGTAGATTCACTTTTGTTTGATGCGGGAAGTGGGCTTGCCACCTTAAGTGAAGAAAGTGTTCCTGATTCTGCAGGGATTCCTCAATCGCTTGGAAAACTTTTAAAAATTATCCCTTTTAATGATGTTTCTGCTCTTGAAAAAGTTTTTTATGAGCACGGCGAGCAAGTTGCAGCATTTATTTTTGAGCCCATCATGGGGAACATGGGAGTTGTCCTTCCTGAAGAAAGTTTTTTAAAAAGAGCGCGTGAGCTGACCCAAAAACACAAAGCGCTTTTAATTTTAGATGAAGTCATGACAGGATTTCGAGTTGCTAAAAATTCAGCTTGGGGTCGCTTTGATCTTCAACCTGATCTTGTGACCTTTGGAAAAATTGTAGGAGGAGGCTCAGCTTTATCGGCTTTAGCTGGAGATGCAAAAATTCTAGATTCTCTTGCTCCTCTTGGAAAAGTCTATCAAGCCGGTACGCTCTCTGGAAATCCGATCGGTGTAAGCGCAGGCCTTGCAATGCTTGAAGAAATTGATCGCTGTGATCCCTATCCTTCTTTAGAAAAGTTGGGCGAAAAGTTGGAAAACACACTTCAAAATGTAGCTTTGAAAAAAGGAATTCAACTCAGCGCTGTTCGTTGTGCCTCGATGTTGAGCATTCACTTTAAAAAAGAAAAACCTCGAAACGCAGCTGAGACTCGCGATATCGATTATGAATTATATAAGAAGTTTTTTTGGTCAGCCGTGAAAAACGGAGTCATGTTACCACCTTCTCCCTTTGAGGCTTATTTTCTAGCAACAGCTCACTGCCAACACGAAGACCAGCTTCTTTCTTCATTTGAAAAAATATTGAGTGATATATGATTCAAATGAATACCGTTATTTCTATTTTAATTGGTTTAACAATTGGGCTTTTTCTTACTTTTAGCAGCTCTTACATTATTAAAAAGGCCTTTAAAGCTGTTAGTAATAAAGAAACTACTAAAAGTCAGTTCGCAGCGCTTGCTGAAGGAACAGCTCTTGCTTCTCTTTGGCTTGGAAAATTGATTGTAGCAATTGGAGTGATTCATTTTTCAATGAAAGCTGGATATTCCTCTTTGTATATTGGTGTTTTGACCCCGGTAGGGATACTTTTGGGAGTCTTTCTTTTGCTTTTTTTTGGTAGAAAAAAAAGCCCATAACTTTGTGTTTACAGGCGTTCTTTGGGGCGATATGTATTTTTATAGATGTCCGCTGGTTTTAAGATTTGGAATCCTCTGCATATTGAGTATTTGAACGCAAATCCTCATTTTGGTGCAGCACTTGTGACGGCTGGAATCTTTGTTGCGGGCGGAGTTGCTTACCGTCTTACAACTTCTTCTTCAAAAAGCTCAAAACAAGCTTTGGAACAAGCTCAAGATGAAGACCTCGTTCCTTCTGAAAAAGTTGGATTAAGAAATATTTTTGAATCTATTGGAGAGTTTGTCCAAGGTCTTGCGAAAGATATCATGGGACACGACTATCCTAAGTTTCTTCCAATGATTCTTTTCATTTTTACTTGGGTTTTAGTCAGTAACTTGATGGGAACCATTCCAGGAATCGGGGCCCCTACTATAGACATCAATACAACCCTTTCTATGGGTTTGTTTGTTTTTATTTATTATAACTTTAAAGGGTTTAGAGCGAGTGGATTTAAATATCTTGAGCACTTTACCGGACATTTGCATGGGGTTTTACTTTTTTGCTTTGGTTGGTTGATGTTTCCCCTAGAACTTATTTCTCACTCTCTACGACCTCTTACATTGGGAATTCGTTTAAGAACGAACATCTTTGCCGATCACGCCGTCTTTGATATTATTTCTGGATTAACACAAGACCTCGCCCATTTTATGGAAGCAAAATTGGGGTTTGTAGGTAAAATTCTTGGATTTTTAACAGCATCAGCAGCTCCCATTCCACTTGTTCTACTCGGAATTATTTTTTGCTGTGTACAGGCCTTAGTCTTTACGCTCTTAACGAGCGTCTATATTAGCATTGCAACCTCGCATGAAGACCATTAAAAGGAGAGATCATGAAATTCAACAAAATTGTCGCTATTAGTTCTTTTGCACTACCTTTATTAGCAATGGCTGAAGAAACAGCTGCTGCTGCACAACACGGAAACGCTGGAGCAAGTTATGCTTATCTAGCTGCTGGTTTTGGTGTTGCTATTGCTGCTGCTGTCGTTGGCTATGCTCAAAGCCGAGCTGCTTCTGCTGCTCTTGACGGTATTGCACGTAACCCTGCATCTGCAAGTGCTTCACTCGTTCCCCTCATCTTGAGCTTAGCTTTCATGGAAGCTTTGGTTCTTTTGACTTTCGTTATCGCTCAATCATTGGCTGCTAAGTAATTAACGATTGTTAAGCATTGATGTTTTTGATCTACGCAATAAAAGTGTAGTGAAAGAAAAAGTTTACGGCGGAAAGTTGTTGCGTATATTCTATGCAACCTTTCCGCTTAATTTTTTTGTAAGTCTTTCTTGGGTTCAAAAAATCGTAAGTGTTTTTGTAGGGATTTATAAACGAAGTTCCTGGAGTCGAAAACAAATTCTTCCCTTTATTCATCAATATGAAATGAATCTCGATGAGTTTGTTGTCCCTCAAGAGGGATTTCAAAACTTCAATGAATTTTTTATTCGTCAAAAAAAAGAAATTATTTTTTCAAATGAAGAAAATATCTTTTCATCTCCTTGCGAGGCTCGTCTTGTGGCAAGTCGCTTTGAAGATTCTATTCCTCGCTTAAAAGTTAAGGGAAAAGAAATTCTTTTGCCTGCCTTGTTGGGCCCTTTTCAAAATAAACTTCCTCAAAAAGGATGGGCTTTAACCTTTCGCTTGTGTCCTCTTGATTATCATCGCTTTCATTTTTTTGATTCAGGAATTGCAGATGAAGCATTCAAGCTTGGAACAAAACTCGATTCTGTGAATCCCTGGGCGCTTGAATCCAAACCCCGCATTTTTGAGTGGAATGAGAGACAAATTACTCTTTTTCATTCTGATCATTTTGGAGATGTTTTCTATATCGAAGTTGGAGCTTTATGTGTGGGTAGAATTCATCAAACCTATGAATCAGGAAAGCTCTTGAAAAAGGGCCAGGAAAAGGGATTTTTCGATTTTGGAGGCTCAACTGTTGTTTTAATCGTGTCTGACGGACAAAAAAAACTAGAATTAGACCCCTTAGTCCTTTCTCAAAATGCTTTAGGAGTTGAGGTTTTAGTAAGGCTCGGCGATAATCTGGGCCGGTGGGTGTAGTTTTTAGATTCTCTTTATCTCATTCTTTGAGAGTCCTATTGGCGCTTGTTTTTTTGAATCCATTATTCATTATTTCAAAAGTTACGCCTATTTTGAAGGCCATTCCGGTGAAGATGGATCCTCAGCAGATAAGGAATTTAAAAGTTGCTCCGCAAACCGAATGGTCTACTTGTGCGCGTGGCTTTGTCCCCTCTCTTTTGCCTTATAAAAAAGCAAGAATAGATGTTTTTATTTTGAGAGATGAAGGGCGGCGTTATTTTTCAGCCCTCAAAAACTTTGATCAAGAGTTTTTGGTTCTCTCTATTGATGGAGTCGTGAGATCAGCCGGACTTGTTTCTTCTGGAACACACACAACGGATGGCAAGGGAGGGATTACTCCTGCCGGGCGTTTTTATGTTTTTGCTTTAGATAGAGATCATCGACAGATGGTTGAAGACGAAGAAACTCACGAAATTGTTCCTCGTTCATGGATGCCCTATGACATCATGCTTACTTCTCGAAGGCCTACTTATTCCAATGAGAGAAAAAGAAAAAACCTAAACCAAATGCCCGTTCTGGCGGAATATTCAAGAAGAAACTTTCATGGGACCGATGGATACGGATACGACTATTTTGGACAGCCTGCATCTCATGGATGCATCAGAAATTTTACCTCTCAAGACGTAACTGTTCCTTATACAAACGCTGAAGGAAAAGTTTTGGTTGATGAGCCTAGAAGGCTTCAGCGTTGGGGGCTTCATCGAATCAATTGGAAATATTTAAATCCTTATGGATGGGACAAGGTTGATCTCATTCCCAATCGTCCACAGAATCGTTTCTTAAAGGGACGGTCCTGGGAAAATAATTGGTTTGAAGATTATCCAAATGAACAAGGAAATTTAAATTTAGTAAACGGCACAGCCATCGGATTAGAGGAAATGTCTCAAAAAGTTCGAATTGAATTTCATGATTATGAAAGCATCGCTCAACGAACAAACCGAAAAGAGCTTCTTGAAAAACTTTATCGTCCAATCACAGAGCTTTTAAAGGAATTCCCCTATGCTGATTTTGGAGATAAAGAGTTTTTACAGAAAATAAAGTTTGCTCAACTTTATAATTATCCATTGAATCCAAAGCTTTTAGCTGAAATAGAAAATTTAGAACAAAGCGTTCCGCGGACCATCCCCATCACTCAATAATTAAATTAAGCGGTTACCTTGCTCCATCCACGACGTTCAAAATAAGTTTTAAGAGGCGCTGCTGTTGCAGATCCTTTTGTCTTGGGTAAGTCCATGGGTGGGCCTTGGAAAACAATCTGTCCACCTTCATTTCCTGGGCCGGGACCAATATCAATTAACCAATCCGCAGAAGCGATTACATCAAGATTGTGCTCAATCACACAAACAGTATTTCCTTGATCGACAAGACGGTGAAGAAGCTCAAGAAGTTTTTTAATGTCTTGAAAGTGAAGGCCTGTTGTTGGCTCATCTAAAAAGTAAATTGTTTTCCCGCTAGAACGCTTTGAAAGTTCTCGAGCGAGTTTGATTCTTTGAGCTTCACCTCCCGAGAGAGTCGTGCTGGATTGTCCAAGCTGCAAATATCCAAGTCCTACATCGAGAAGAGTTTTAAGCTTTTGTTCTAAAACGGGTTGGTTTTTAAAATGCTCATAAGCATCTTCAATGGACATCTTGAGAACTTCAGAAATATTTTTTCCTTTAAAAAGAATTTCAATAATCTCTCTGCGATAGCGTCCTCCACCACAGCTTTCACATTCCACGAAAACATCCGGCAAAAAATGCATTTCAATTCTTTTTTGACCCGCACCTTCGCAAGTCTCACATCGTCCACCTTTGGTATTAAAAGAAAAGGTTCCCGCTGAGTATCCCCGAATTTGTGAATCGGGAAGTTGTGCATAAAGTGTGCGTAAGTGACTGAAAAGTCCGGTGTAAGTGGCGGGATTACTTCGAGGTGTTCTGCCTATGGCTCTTTGATCTACGCGGATAGATTTTTGTAAGCTTTCCGTACCCTCAATTTTCTTATAGGGAAGAGCTTGTTTGGTTGTTGTTCCGTTGAGTTCTTTTGAAAGAGCAACCTCGAGAGTGTCTCGTGCGAGAGAAGATTTTCCGCTTCCACTGACTCCTGTGAAAACAACAAAAAGACCTAAGGGTATTTCAGCGCTTACGTTTTTTAGGTTATGGCCTGTGCAGCCAGTAATTTTAATAGATTTTGTTTCTTTTTTTCGAGGCTTTCTTTTTTCAAAGACAAGTTCTTTTCCTAAAAGAAAATCAGCCGTCAGAGAATTTTTAGATTTTTTGAGTTCCTTCGGAGACCCGGCCCAAATTAATTCTCCACCAAAACGTCCAGCTCCTGGTCCAATATCTATCAAAAGATCTGAGGCGAGCATTGTTTCTTCATCATGCTCAACGATAACAACGGTGTTTCCCATGTCTCTGAGGCGTTTAATACTTTTGAGTAAACGCGCGTGGTCGGCAGGGTGCAAACCAATGCTTGGTTCATCTAAAATGTATAAAACACCACTGAGCTCTGATCCTAGCTGTGTTGCAAGTCTAAGCCTTTGAGCTTCTCCTCCGGAAACCGTACTCACTCTTCGATCAAGAGAAAGGTAAGAGACTCCTACGTTTTTCATGAACTCTAGTCGAGGTAAAATTTCTTCAAGAATTCTTTTTGTGACCAAATTTTTTTGATTCACATAGATTTTACTTAGCTCAATTTTAAGATCAGAAGCTGATAGATTCGCCCATTCCGCAATGTTTTTTCCTTGAAATAAAACCCAAAGAGCTTCTTGGCGTAGGCGAGTTCCTTTACACGAGGAACAAGCTTGAGCGACTTCCTCTTCGTTTATTTCTTCTCCGTCTTCATCGACAGCTTTTATTTTTTTCTTATCTTCGACAACAAGCCCCACACCCTTACAACTTTCACACATTCCGTAGGGAGAATTAAAAGAAAAAAGTCTGGGTTCGAGATCCGGAAATGTTTTTTCAGAAGAAGAGGCCGCAATTTTTCTAGAAAAAAGCTTTTCGCTCTTATCAGCAAGAGAAATGATTTTTAGCCAACCTTCAGCAATTCGGTCGACGTGTTTGAATGCGGTGGCAATTCTTTTGGCGCTTTCTTCAGACCCAGCAACAATCGTATCCACGAGAAGTTCAATATCGTGGCTTTGATAGCGAGAAAGGAGAATAGGATCAAAAAGATCGCGCATTTCTCCATCCACTCGAACCTTTGAAAAGCCTGTTCTTCGCCAGCCTTCAAATTCCCTAAGGAACTCTCCCTTTTTGCCACGAACAACGCTTGCGTAAATTTGGAACTTAGTTCCAGATGGAAGTGAGTCTATGTGTTGTTGTATGTCGTCATCTGTGTGTGGCTTGAGGGTTTCTCCCGTTGTGGGGTCTCGTACTTCTCCAACGCGCGCAAAAAGCAAACGAAGAAAATC
>JBAXJW010000002.1:0-30296 GCA_037137635.1 bacterium
GGCTTATAGAAGGGCTTACCATTTAAGTGAAGAGCTTCGAAGTCCGTCTGCCCTTGCAGAGGCAACTGTTCAGTTACAATCAATTATTCAAAATGAATTAAGCATTCAGGATTTAGAAACTTTTATAAAGATTGCTGATTCTAAAACAGTTCCAGGCATGATTGCTCTTAAGCGCTATGATGAACTCAAAATAACAGGCCTGAGTCCCGTTTCTACACCTGTCACTTATTCTTCCTCTCCGACTGTGGTCCCTGTGGTTGAAGGAATCAGTTTAGATTCTGGACCTGTATCTGAATATTCAACTTCAGAGACAAGTCCTGTGGATTCAACCCCTATCAGCGTTTCTCAAATAAGTGAAACTTTTGGAGAAGGAAATAAAGTTGGATTACTTCTTCCGGTTGATAATGCGGAAAAATCATGGGGCAAGGCAATTTATGAGGGAATGCAATTAGCAATTAAGAAGAACGGATCTCGTCTGCAGCTTGTTGTTGCGGATCCTGGCGCAAATGTAGAAAGTGCAAAAAAAGCGATCGACCATCTTATTAATGATGAAAAGGTTATGGTGGTTGTGGGACCTTTAACAGCTGATCAGGCGCAAGGTGCTGCAAAAAAAGCTGATGAAGCAGGAGTTCCCTTTTTAAGTACCTCTCCACGCACCGATTTGAAGTGGGGAGCAACGACTCTGAATTTTTCTTTTGATTTCAAAAAACAATCCATGGCACTTGCTAAATACGCTTCTGAAAAATTAAACGCAACTCGATACGCAATGCTTTTTCCTCGTGATGATTTTGGAAAAGGTTTTGCAGAATCTTTTTACTCTTCTGTGCAAAAGTTAGGTGGAAAATTTACGGCGATCGAAAGCTATCCCACTGAGCAAAAAGATTTTCGTAAAAATATTGAAAACATGGTTGGCTTGGGCAATGTTTTAGAATCTCGATGGAGTGAAAGAGAGCAGCTTTTAAAGGATACGGAAGAAAAATTAAAACGACCCTTAAGAGATAAAGAAAAAAAGGAATTAAAGTTGCCTCCTATTGTTGATTTTGATGTTGTTTTTATTCCTGATTCTTATAAGGCCATAGGTCAGATTGCTCCTCTTTTTGCCTATTTTGATATATCAAAGGTGACTTTGTTAGGCCCTTCTACATGGAACAGTCCTCAGGTTCTTCAAAGGGCGGGACAATTCTTAGATAAGTCAATTATTGTAGATTTTTTTACTAAGACCTCGCAAAACGGCACCACTCAAGAATTTTTAAGAAATTATCAAAGTGAATATGGAAAAGTTCCCGGCGTGATGAGCGCGTTGGGTTTTGACCTTGCCTCTTCGATTGATAAAGCTATGAAAGAAAATGCCGGAAGTCGTAAAAAGTTAATGCAATCTTTTTTATCTTTGGGAGAATTCCTGGGTGTTATTGGTCTTGAAAAGTGGGATGAAAATCGAGATCCTATTGCAGAAATTCAAATTTTTCAGATCTTAAAGAATAAGATTGAATGGCAGCAACCGTTTAGAATTCGTTAGTGTCTAAAAGATTCAAAAAACTTCTCAATAGATTCAACAGAATATCTGCCTGACGTTTGATGGGCACGAATATAATCAATGGGTCTTGCGTAGTTTCCAGAAAGAAGATTTCTAAAGTAAGTTTTGTCAACTTCAGAAATAAATGGTCCATTATTTCTTTGAGTTTCCTCCAAGGCTTTTTTTCTTTCTGTTTCAGGAATGTAGCGTATAAAATCAAACTCTAAAAGCATTGCTCCTATTTCTTGCTGAGTTCGAAGGCCAACTGTATCTAATTCTTCTAACTTAATATTTGGAAATTTTTCTTGAAGGAGATAGTTTTGAAGAGCGTGCTCAACTTCATGAATAAAACTTGCGTAGTAAATATAGTTGGGCTCAATTTTTGGGAAATCGTTATAAAGATAAATCTCGTCTGATTCTTGATTGTAATAGGTAACGGAAATTTCTTTAGATTTAATGATTTTTTTCTTCAGAAGAGCGCTTAACTTATTTTGAATTTCAGATGAAAGGCTGAAGGTTCTTTCTCTTAAAACAATCTCAAAAAGTTTTTTTGCAATAATGGAGGGATTCTTTTGCTCTTTGAAAAGTTTTTGTATTTCTAAAATACCAGAAAAAGTTATGTAGCTTTGTTGGGCTTTTCTGTTCAAATCTCGTATAGCCTCTATGCAAGATTTTGCTGTGTTGGCAAAGCAAAGGTTTTCTCCACTCATTAAAAGTAAAAGCAGTAATTTGAAAAAACCCGCTTTTTTGAATCTTTGATTAAAAGACATCTCTATAGGCTCTTAGATCTATATCGGTTTACAGAGAGCTAATAATTAAGTCCAGGGCTTGAAAGCCTCTAAAGTCTCTATAAACCCCTTATAGGCTTACCTCATATTAAATTTATGCTTAGCGTTATGGGAGTCATATTTACGCTTCCCAATGATTAAGGCTCCTCTGTGTCGTGACGAAAAGAGTTAAGAAGGAAAAATGAAATGAGCCAAAACTCACCAATGGATGAAATTCAGTTACCAGAAGAGCTACCTTTATTGCCTGTCAGGGATGTCGTTGTATTTCCGTACATGATTCTTCCTTTATTTGTAGGCCGAGATAGTTCTATTCGAGCTGTCAACGAAGCGCTCAAAGGCGATCGTCTTATCTTTTTGTCGACACAAAAAGAAATTCGAGATGATAACCCAAATCCCGATCGCATTTTTGAAGTCGGAACAGTTGCGATGATTATGCGTATGCGTAAATTGCCAGACGGAAGAGTTAAGATTCTTGCTCAGGGTGTGGCGAAGGCTCGTATCAATGAATTTTCATCGACCGATCCTTTTTACAAAGTAAAATTTGAGCGCCTTAAAGATCTTGCGGTTCTTTCAAGTCAAAAAGAATTTGATCTTGTTCAAGAAGTAAGAAGTCAGCTTGAAAAAGTGATCACTCTTGGAAAGATGCTCTCTCCAGACATCATTCTTGTTGTTGAAGAGATTTCAGATCCTGGAAGACTTGCAGATCTTGTGACAAGTAATTTAGGACTTAAAGTTTCTGAGGCTCAAGAAATTCTTGAGACACTTGATCCCCTTGTGCGCTTAGAAAAAGTACGCGATCTTTTAAAGAAAGAATTGGAAATCCTTCAGCTTCAACAACAAACAAAAAGCCAAATCAAAGATGAAGGTGTTCGTAAAGAAGCTGGAAAATCTAGAGTTTTCGGAGATAACCAAGAAAATCTCGATCCACGTGTCGAAGAAATTAATGAATATCGAGCTAAAATTGAAAAAGCTTTCTTAAGTGAAGATGCGAAAGTTGAAGCTGCGAAGCAGTTGGGTCGTTTGGAGCGTATGCATCCTGACGCAAGTGAGGCGAGCATCATTCGTTCTTACATTGATTGGATCTGTGATTTGCCTTGGACAAAATCTTCAAAAGATAAACTTGATTTAGTAGAAGCAAGGAAAGTTTTAGATCAAGATCATTATGGTCTTGAGAAAGTAAAAGAAAGAATTCTTGAAGTTCTTGCTGTCCGTAAACTCAAGAAAGATAACAAAGGACCTATTATTTGTTTAAGCGGCCCTCCCGGAGTTGGGAAAACATCTTTGGGTCGATCGATAGCTCGGTCCATGGGACGTGAGTTTATTCGAATCAGTCTTGGTGGTGTGCATGATGAAGCTGAAATTCGCGGTCACCGTCGTACATATGTAGGCGCGATGCCTGGAAGAATCTTACAGGGCTTGAAGCAAGCAGGAACAAATAATCCTGTGGTCATGCTTGATGAGATCGATAAATTAGGAAGAGATTATAAGGGCGATCCTTCAAGTGCTCTTCTTGAGGTTCTTGATCCTGAGCAAAATAATTCTTTCCGTGATCACTACATGGGAATTGCCTTTGATTTATCAAAGGCTCTTTTTATTTCGACAGCGAATCAGTTGGATACAATCCCAGCTCCGCTCAGAGACCGTATGGAAGTCATTCAACTTGCGGGATATAGCGAAGAAGATAAAATCCGCATCGCTCGCCAGTACTTGATTGATAAAGAAGTGAAAGAAAATGGAATCACTCACAATATGATTGAATTTTCTGATGAAGGTCTTCGCAAAATTGTTTCTGAATATACGCGCGAAGCAGGACTTAGAAATTTTGAGCGATTGATTGGAACATGTTGCCGCAAGGTTGCTCATAAAGTTGCAACTTGGGACGGAAGTTTTGCTTTCCCTAAAGAAACTGTGGATGAAGAAAAAGTCGTTGCATTCCTTGGGGCGCCTCGTTTCCTTTCGACTGATGTTCGTGAGCAGGATGAGGTGGGTGTTTGCACAGGGCTTGCTTGGACTCAAATGGGCGGAGAAGTTTTAGAAGTTGAAGTGACTTCAATGCGAGGTAAAGGCGGAATTATGCTTACAGGAAGTTTGGGCGATGTCATGAAAGAAAGTTGCCATACTTCTATGTCTTGGATTCGTGCTCATGCAAAAGAGTTGGGAATTGATACGGAATGGTTTAGCAAAAACGAAATTCATGTTCACTTTCCTTCTGGAGCTGTTCCTAAAGATGGCCCAAGTGCCGGTGTGACGATCACGACTGCGATTGTGAGTTTGATCACAGGAATTCCTGTAAAAAGAGATATCGCAATGACAGGTGAAATTAGTTTGAGAGGAAGAGTGCTTCCAATTGGTGGAGTGAAAGAAAAAACTCTTGCAGCTCTGAGACATGGATGCACAACGGTTATTTTGCCTCATAAAAACATGAAAGATCTTATGGAGCTTCAAGACGAAGTGAAAGAGAAGTTGATTTTCATCTCCGCTCAAGAAGTGACTGAGGTTCTGTCGGTTGCTTTAACAAAATCTCCTTTCAAGGATGATCAGAAGCTTAAGGTGAAAGGTGGCAGCGAAAGCAAATCTCGTGCAGCCGCTAGGGGAGACGAGCAGGGCGAAGCTGCTTAGTTAAATTTGGAATAGCGTCTCGTCCCAGAAAAGAGTTTCTGGCACAAGACCTACAATCAATCGCCACGCTGGCTCTTATGAGAGTCTGCGTGGCGAAATCTTTTTTAGAGGGTTTCTAGAAGTTTTTTAAGTCCTTCCAAGAGTGGAACTTTTGGAGACCATTCTAATACCCCTTTTGCCAGGCTTAAGTCAGGGTTTCTGAGTGGCGGGTCGTCTACAGCGCGATCTGTAAATTCAATTTCAATTTTTTTAGGGCTTAATTTTTGAATCTCTTGAGCAAGGGCAAGAATGGTGAATTCTTTGTCGTTTCCTAGATTAACAGGATAAGCAAGGTCTGTTTTGAGAGCATATCGATAAATACCTTCAATAAGGTCATCCACGTAACAAAAGCTTCTTGTTTGTTTTCCGTCTCCGTGAATAGTGAGGGGCTTGCCTTCTTTAAGTTGAACTAAGAAGTTAATGATGACTCTGCCATCGTTGGGGTTCATGTTGGGCCCATAAGTATTAAAAATTCGGACAAGTCCGTGACGAGTTTTCTTCTCTTGGTTGTAACTGTAGATGAGGGCTTCACCAAAACGTTTGGCTTCATCGTAACAAGAGCGAGCACCAAAGCTATTGGTATTTCCCCAATAGGATTCTGGCTGTGGACTCACTTGAGGGCTTCCGTAAACTTCACTTGTTGAAGCAAAAACAAGGCGTGCTTTGTGTGAAGTTGCAAATTCGAGAGCTCGATAAAGACCAAGACTATTCACCGCGAGAGTTTTAAGAGGCATCTTCTGGTAAATGGGAGGAGAAGCAGGGGAAGCAAAATGAAAAACCAAATCAAAAGAGCTAGGTAAAGAATTAGCCCATTTATCCCAATCGTTAGAGACGTCAGCCTTTACAAATTCAACACCCTTTTTTTTGAGTTCTTCTGCATTCGAATTGAGTCCCGTGCTTATATCATCAACTCCAAAAACTGCGTAACCTTCTTTTAGAAGACGAGAGCAGAGATGAAATCCAAGAAATCCGGCAGCACCTGTGACAAGAGCTTTTTTCGCTTGCATAGAAAAAGTTTATGCTAAATCTTGGCCTCTATCTAGGATCAGGTTTAAGGAAATCTTTAGTTTTGAGATAGTTCGCGAAAGGTTGTCAGGAAAGAAGGGCGCGATTAACCTATGCCAATGGCAAACAGTTTAAAAATGGCTTTGAGGTGGCTTTTTGCTCTTTCCCTCTTAGCGTGGCTGTTTCGATCCGGAAAACTCGCTAGCCTTTCAGATCTTGAAAAATTATTTGCCTCCCCTATTTTTTTTATTTTAGCAATATGCGGATTTGCCGTGAATTATGTTCTGAATTTTCTTCGTTGGGACCTTTTATTAAAGGGAGCAGGAATTAAAATAAAATTTAGCGAAAATATTCGACTCAGCATGATTGGACAATTTTTTTCGATTTTTATGCCTGGAGCGGTGGGGGGCGATTTAATCAAAGCCGTTTATGTTGCGAAACAATATCCAAATCATCGCACAAAGGGTGTCGCTTCAATTTTATTAGATCGGATTTTAGGTTTTTTGACATTGCTTTTGAGTGCCACTTTTTTCTTTTTGTTGGGGTTTAATCTTCGCGATTTATCGCCTTCTCTTAAGTTTTTTATTCTTTTTTTATCAATCGGAACTTTTGCGTTGCTCCTTATGGTTCTTCTTCCTGGAAAGGCTGCAAAGCTTTTGAAGAAAATTGAATTGCCTCATTCTCTTTGGGAGCGAATAATTCGAACTTTAGAGTCTTTTGCACGAAGACCCCAGACCCTTTTGTGGGCATTGGGAGCGTCTATTCTTGGCCAAGCCGGATGTATTTTTGGTTTTTATATGATTGGACAAATCCTCTTTTCATCTTTTCCTTGGGGTCAGATGAATGCTTTGGGCTTTATGGCAGGAACCGCTGTAGGTGTAACAGCTTCTGCGCTCCCCCTTTCGCCTATGGGATTGGGTGTAGGACAAATTGCTTTTGGAAAAATTTTTTCTTTATTAGGCGCTCCCCATGAATCATATGGGATTGTGATCATCAGTGCGGCTCAAATGATTTTGTTTGCACTTAATTTAAGCGGGGCTTTGTGGTTTCTCAAACCCAAACAAAAACATCAGAACTAAGAGCTTTTGATTCTTTAAAGGCACGCGGATTCCTACTTTCCAAGCAGGCCTATCAAGAGAACGATTTAATTGTTGATTTATTGCTTGAAAATAAGCTTCGAATCTCAGCAATTGTACGAGGCGGTCAGAAATCTATTAAACGGTTTGGAGGAAAGCTTGAGCCCTTGCAGTTACTCCAGTTTCAACTCCGAACTCCTCCAGGAATATTTTCTTATGAGCGTCTTTTTTCATTAGAGGCAGCAGATGTTGTGGAGATTTACTCGGGGTACCGAGCTTCTTGGGATGCTTTAAATGAAGGACTTTTCTATACGGAGCTGATGCGAGAATTGCTTTTAAAAGGCGAAAGTGAAGAATGGGTTTTTCGCTCTTGCTTAAGAATTTTAAAAATTGCCAATGATCTTGTCCTCGATAGAGAAGCTCTTTTATGGAGAAAGATCTATGTTTGGAGTTATTTTGCTCAGCAGATGGGATTTGGAATATTAGGCGAAAGAGGCCTTCTCAATGATCTCTTAGCGGAAGATTTTGAAGAATGGAAGTTACTTCTGTTGTCGGATGAGATTTTTAGTGAGAAGGCAATTTGTCTTTTGAGTAAATTGAGCGAGAATGTTTTAGATAAAAAAATATTTCGTGATTTATATTCAGATTGGATCCAAAGGAGTCATTTAAAGTGTCGCAGCCTCGAAGCTTTTATGTCGTAGTATTTACATTTTTATTTGTCCTTCAAGTTTTTGCCCAAGATTCATTAGCAAAGCTTCCTCAAAAAAAAGTTTTTCTCTGCAATGAGCAATTTTTGACTTGGGTTGCTTCGACTGAAGAAACACGTCAGAGAGGCCTGATGGATTTTAGGCAGCTAAAATCAAACGAAGCCATGCTTTTTATTTTTGAAAACGAGCAAGAGAGAAGTTTTTGGATGAAAAATGTTCCTCATGATCTAGATATTGCTTTTTTTAAAAAAAATAAGGAATTGCTTTCTCGGATGACAATGAAAGGCACGAGTCCCTTAACTCAAGAGGCAGCCCTTCCTGTTTATAGAAGCGAAGGGGCTGCTCGATATGCTCTTGAGACGGTTGGCGGAAGACTCAAGAAAATTTCTTCAAAATGTAAGCTAATATTTTAATTATCGGTAGCGCCTTATTTTTTGAGTTGATTGCTCTCTTTCAGCTCTTGATTGATAAAGAAGAATCCCTCCTAATCCTATAGCTGCTGATCCAAGGACCCATGGGAGCCAGTTCTTTTTTTGAGGAAGTTCTTCTTGTCCCTTTGAAACTGTAAGAGCTGCGATATTTTTTTTATTTTCAATAAGTTTTTTTATGAAGTTCAAATCAAGTGATTTTCCCTCAAGAATATGAGAGTACTCAAGATGAGCTTTCGCTTTTTCATCGAGAGAGCTTAGTTTAACGGCATTATCTAGATAAGAGTATGTCCCTATAGTTTCACATTGGGTGTTATCAAAATAAATCTTCAGATCGAGATCATCGTGTTTCAACTGATGCAAGATACGATTTTTAATTAGATCTTGTATGTGTAAAGGGGGAGCTAAATCTTCTTTTGGGTTTTGGCTAAGTAGAAAAGCAAAGCAAAGTAAATTCATGATCAATCCTCTGGAAAAAATACGTTAGGTTTTGAAGGGCTTGTTGTTTTTTTGATTTCTGGAATGAGTTCTAAATCATTCCAGAAAATAGGCTTGTGAGGGGGAATGTCTTTTTTAGCTCGGACTTTCCCCATTATCTTTTCAGCTGCTTCAAAGGTAAGGGCTTCCATTTTTTGAGTTTTAGAAAGCGAGTATTCGTTAAAAAGTACGGGTCTTAAAAGTGCGGCTTCAAGGGTAATCCCCTTCGAAAGAGGGAGGGTGGATGTCATGATTTCGATTTGGTGAGAAGGGCTTTCTTTTTCACCGGCGCTAAAACTTTTTAAAAGTAAAAGACAGATAAAAAGAATGAGGATAATAAGTAGCCCCATTTTTTGTGAAAAAACGCT
The DNA here is from genome assembly GCA_037137635.1 of bacterium. Lineage (GTDB taxonomy): Bacteria > Bdellovibrionota > UBA2428 > UBA2428 > UBA2428 > CANIGN01. The sequence goes on from JBAXJW010000002.1 coordinate 9,021, forward strand.
ATCTTTTATCTTTTCTAAAAGAGTTATTTCTTTTTCAATTGTTTCACTTTTAGTCAATTCATTTTTTATTTCATGATCTTCGGGAAGCCATGAAAAGCTTTGTTCTGCCATAAAAATTTCCTTTTATATTTTTTGAGTTCTTCTTGATGTGATTTTTCGATGTTTTGATAGCTTGTTGATAAAATATTTCCTCCGCTCAGAGCTAAAATGAATAACAAGAGAGATATGTAAGATTCGTAAATCATAATTCTTTCACTCTTTGATCTTGAAATTGCCATCTTATTTCTTTGCATTGGTGACTGAGCCCTCTAGCTCCTCCATTTTCACTTTTTTTGTTTCTTCGAATCTCAAAGATATTTTTTTGAAAACACTTGAGAAGTCCTGGAAGTTCGCAAGGCCCTTGTAGGGGCCTGAAAGGCAGATGAATTTCTGTAAGAAAATCTTTTTGTAATTGAAGAAGCCTTTGCTTACCTTCTAAAAGAAGAACGTTTTGTTCAAATTCAATAACTTTTCCTTCAAGCCTTAGGGCAATCATTTGAGGGGGTGTTTGAGCTGCCGGGCATTGTCCATAAAGGATTTGAAGTTTTTGATTTAACCTTAATGCTTTATTCAGAGAATCGCTGACGAGATCTGCCTCTTGTGCAATTTTTTCATCAATTTCTGCAAGTATTCTCATTCTTTGAGAATAAGTGAGCATCGATTCATGCAAAGGAAGAATGAAGGACACATGAAAAATGAGGAAGATAAGAAAGGAGCTCATGGAAATGCATCTTTCCTGCAATCATAGCTTCTATGAATCAACGTTTGAGGAACAAGCTTTGATTCGTTGCAATTCTCTGTATTCCCGTAAAGCCTTGCTCTTAAGAGATAAAATGATTCTAAGTTGGTAAAGCTTTTTGACCAAATTTTAAAACTCACCATGCAAAGCGTGCATAAAGTGCACAATTGTAGAGAGAGGCTGAGAAGTGTTTCAATCAATACTCCTCCTCTTTTTTTATTATTCATTTTTAATCTCCATTTTTAGAACTATCAGTCATGCTGCCTGTGAAGTTTCCCATATCGAGCATTTGTGTTTGTCTTTGTGTATTTTGAGTTCCCTTGAATTCCTTTTTTTCACCTATGATTGCCGCATTAATTTGATCAAGCTTGCCTCTCATGTTTTTGCTTAAGACTTGAATAATTCCTATGGATGCAATTGCAATTAAGGCAGTAAGGATAAGGTATTCTGCGATTGCTTGGCCGTGTATTCTTTTCATGTCTTATCTCCTTAGAGCCAGTCACCAGTAGAGACATAACGCTCTAATTTCCCGGTGAGTGATGCAGGTAGGTTTTGGATCTCAATTTTGTCTTGAGCTCGAATCAGTGCATAGGTGAGCGCATGTTCAAGTTCTCTTAAGTTCCCAGGCCAGGAGTGAGCGAGCATTAATTCAAATGCGTCGCTGCTAATTTCAACTTCTCGAGCTCCTGTTTCTTGAGCAACTTTAGAAAGAAGAGCCTTGATGAGTAAGGGGAAGTCTTCTTTTCGGTCTCTCAGAGCTGGAATATAGAGGGGACAAATGTTGAGACGATAATAAAGATCTTTTCTAAATTTCTTTTTTTCAACAAGGAGTTCAAGGGGGACGTTTGTAGCTGCAATGATTTTGCATTCAATTTTATAGGGGCTTTTACCTCCGAGTCGTTCGACTTCTCTTTCTTGAAGAGCGCGGAGGAGCTTCACTTGAAGTTCAAGAGGTAAGCTTTGTATTTCATCCAAAAAAAGAGTGCCTTGTTTGGCGAGTTCAAATTTTCCTGCTTGGCGTTCTCTAGCTGATGTAAAAGCCCCTCGCTCATGACCAAAGAGAATGCTCTCTGCAAGAGCTTCGGGAATGGTTGCGCAATTGACCGATATAAAGGGGGCTTCATCATCTGAAAGAAGTTCCACTCTTTTTCTTTGAGCATGAATTTTACGGGCAATGAGTTCCTTGCCGCTTCCTGTTTCTCCTACAATTAAGACGTTTAACTTAGCTTTAAGACTGTGTGTAAGGTCTTTTTGGAGGTCTGCAGTTGCATGACCAAGTCCCCAAAACCAGTCGAGCCCTGGATGAGTGTGTAAACTTACAACTTTTAAACGAGATGCTTTTTCGTTTGTGAGAGGAAGATCTTTTAATTTTCGAACTGTATTGTCATTCATTTTATTTTCTCCTTTTTCAAATTTTGAATCTTAAAATTTTTCAAAATTTAATTTTTCAAAATATCTATAAGCAATACGGGTGCCAGGGCTGATTTCCGCATAAAACTCTATTTGAGTGATTTGAATGATCTGAAAGAGTCCGAAAATCCGGATTTTCGGACTCTTTTTAGGAAGGAAGTTTTTAAACAAAGAGCTTCAGGGCTCTAGCCGCATGGCCTCTTCTTCTGTATCCTAATTTCGTGGCTCGAAAAAAAGTTTCGACGACAGTCTATCTGACTGCAGAGCAGGTTCGTGCCTTGAAAGATCTTCATGAGCGCACGCGGATCCCGATTGCGGAGTTCATCCGCATGGGCATTGATTTGATTTTAGATAAGTACACAGACCAATTACCTGGCCAAATAACTCTTTTTGATTTGAATTCTTTGGGTGGACGTCCTAAAAACATTGAAGAGTCCCCGTAACGAAGAAATCATATAAATGGGTCAATATAACGCAGACAACATCCGCAATTTTTCCATCATCGCCCATATAGATCATGGTAAATCCACTCTTGCCGATCGCCTGTTAGAAGCAACAGGGGCTTTGACCAAGCGGGAGATGCAAAGTCAGGTCCTCGATACTCTTGAAATCGAACGTGAGCGTGGAATTACGATCAAAGCCCAGACGGTTCGCTTGAATTACAAGGCAGACGACGGCAAAGAATATGTTCTCAATTTGATTGATACCCCTGGACACGTTGATTTTACCTATGAAGTTTCTCGTTCTCTTGCCGCTTGTGAGGGAGCTGTTTTGGTTGTGGACGCAAGTCAGGGTGTTGAGGCTCAAACGCTTGCAAACGTTTACATGGCCTTGGATGCAAATCTGCAGATTGTTTCCGTCATTAATAAAATTGATTTGCCTTCAGCAGATGTCGAAAACGCTAAGAAAGAAATTGAAGAAGTTATCGGGATTGATGCTTCAGAAGCTATTCCTGCCAGTGCAAAAGAGGGTATAGGGATTCACGAAATCCTTGAGGCGGTCGTTCAAAAGGTTCCCCCTCCGAAAGATACAAGAAAAGACCCACTCCAGGTTCTCATTATGGATAGTTGGTATGACAACTACCAGGGCGTTGTTCTTCTGGCTCGAGTCATGGCAGGAACGATTCGTGTCGGTGATCGAGTTTTCATGATGTATTCCAATGAAACTCTGAAAAATGATTCGGATGCTCCGACTTATTATCAAGTTGTTCGACTTGGATATTTAACTCCTAAATTTTTAGATCAAAAAGAAGCGAATCCTGGGGAAGTTATTTTCTTAGTTTGTAACATAAAGAGTATTCGTGATGTGAGGATTGGTGACACAATCACACATACAGAGAGTCAAACAGATCCCACAGTGAAGTATGCTGTGGCTTCTGAGCCTTTGCAGGGCTTCAAGGAAGTAAAGCCCGTTGTTTTTTCGGGAATCTTTCCAACTGACAGTAAGGATTTTGAAAACTTAAAGGAAGCTCTTCAGAAATTATCCTTGAATGATGCGGCTTTAACCTTTGAACCGGAAAATTCGTTAGCTCTTGGTTTTGGATTTCGTTGTGGATACCTCGGATTATTGCATATGGAAATTGTGCAAGAGCGACTTGAGCGTGAATTCGGGATGAATATCATCAGTACGGCTCCCGGTGTTCGATATAAAGTTACTAAGACAAACGGGGAAACTTTTGAAGTCGACAACCCTGCGCTTTTGCCGAAGCCCCATGAAATTGAAAAAATCGAAGAACCCATGATTCGAGGAATTATTCATACTCCTGCGGAATATGTTGGAGCGATTATTACTATTTGTGAGGCAAGACGGGGAACTCAAGAGCGTATTGATTACATCACAAAAGAACGTTGCGCGGTTGTATACAAATTACCTCTTGGTGAAATGCTTTTTGACTTTTATGACAAACTCAAAAGTATCAGTAAGGGTTACGCAAGTTTTGATTACGAGCTCTTAGGTCTTGAAGAAAGCCAGCTTGTCAAACTTGATGTCATGATCAACGGAGATGTTGTGGATGCCTTGTCGGTCATTGTTCACCGAACTCGTTCTTATGAGCGAGGGCGTGACCTCACCAAAAAGATGAAAGAAGTGATTCCTCGTCAGCAATACGAAGTTGCGATTCAAGCCTCAATAGGAACAAAGGTTATTGCTCGTGAAACAGTGGGTGCTCTTCGTAAAAACGTTTTAGCAAAATGTTACGGCGGAGATATCAGTCGAAAACGAAAGCTTCTTGAAAAACAAAAAGAAGGTAAGAAGCGCATGAAGTCTATTGGAACGGTAGAGGTTCCACAGGAAGCCTTTTTGGCCATCTTAAAAATTGAATAATTTTAGAAGGTTTTCGTGTGAGAACTCGAATTGCCCCCACTCCCAGTGGTTATATCCATTTAGGGAATGCTTATAATTTTTATTTGATTCAAAAATATGCAAAAGAAAAAAAGGGAACAATTCTTTTGCGAATCGACGATTTTGATTTTGATCGAGCGCGCGATGAATATATAGAGGATATTTTTAAAGCTCTTCAATGGCTTGAAATAACTCCTGATGAAGGGCCGAGAAATTTATCGGATTTTCATAAATCCTATAGCCAAAAAAACAAACAACAAAACTATCGAAAAGCTCTTAAGATTTTAGAAGATAAGTCTCTCATCTATGCGTGTGAATGTAGTCGAAGTCAGACAGAACGTTTTACTGAGAACGGTGCTTATACGGGACATTGTCGAGATAAGGATTTAAGGTATGTAGAGGGTAAGCACTCGCTTCGTTTGCGATGTGAGGATTTACCTGATCAGAGTTGGACAAAAACTCTTTTTGATTTTGTTTTGTGGACGAAAGAGAATCGAGCTTCATATCAACTTGTGAGCGTGGTGGAAGATGTGGAGAACAAAATTGATTTTATTGTGAGAGGCGAGGATTTGCAGGATTCTTCGGGTGCTCAGCTTTATTTGGCTCAAAAATTAGGTGGAAATTATAAAAAGCTTTTCGAAAAAATTGAATTTGTTCATCATCCTTTGCTTTTGGATCCTGAAAACCCCGCCAAAAAGCTTTCAAAGAGCTTATGTTCGTTATCTCTCAACTCTTTGATTGAAAAAGGTTATACATACGAACGCTTTCAGGCTGAATTTGCTTGCTAAGAGCCGTGTGCGAACTTTATATCGAGAGCAATTATGAACGTAAAGGCACTCCTTCTAGGCTCTATTTTTATGTCTATTCCGGCCTATTGCCTGCATCCCGTGAGTGTCAGTTGCTTAGCCTCGCTTAGAGGAGTTTCTCTACAGAAGTCGGTAGATGTTAACGAAACTCGTGAAGCGACTTCGGTAGCCTACTATCCTGATGATTATAAGCTTGGCGAAGAGCGCGATTTGATGATCTATTTGCACGGCTTTGGTTCTAATCCTGAAAATTATGGAACTTCAGGATTAGGAGCGGCTTTTGAAAAAGAAAGACTCCAAAAAGGTATTCAAGAGCCTATTACTCTGGCTATTGGTCTGGGGCCTTTTGTTCTTGCGGGATCTAAAGATCATGGAACGCATGGAGCTCATTTTGTAAATCCTGAATTGTATTGGGATGTTGTGCTTCGCTTTGTGGCTTCTCACAATTTAAAGATTAGAAATGTTTTTATGCTTGGAAATTCTGGGGGAGCATTCTCTGGAATGCAAATGCTTCGTTATCAACCAGAAGATTTTCGGGTCAAAGCAGCCATGTTTCATGTTCTTCCAACAATAAGGGGTGAATCTCTTTTACCACTTGCTAAGAACGTCCTTTCAATGGATCCAGCGGGAGCTGCTTTGAGAAATCAATTTGAAGGAAAACTATCTTCTATTTTGAAAGATGAGCATTTTTTTGAGCTTAATATGAGTTTGACTCAAAACCTTAAGGGATTTCCAAATGATACAGCTGTTTTAATTCAAGATGGTGAGTTCGATGCTTTTCGTTACATTGATGAAAATATAAAACTCGTGGTTGAGGCTCAGTTGCGAGGATTGAGATTCTTTCATCACACTATTGCTCGAGGCGGTCACTCTGCTCCCTTTGACCATGATTTAGCTTTGAATTTCTTTAAAGCTACGGGTAACATTTCAAATTAATGCGACACTTGGTTTCAATAGAAGACCTCCTTCCTGATCAAGTTATAGGGTTGGTGGATAAGGCTTTGGAGCCTTTAAATCATTTAAATGTTTTCCCAGGTGAATTTATTGGGCTTATATTTTTGGAGCCCTCCTCTCGAACAAGAGTTAGTTTTGAGTGTGCGGCTCACTTGCTAAATGTCAAAGCTGTTTATGTTGAAGAAAAAGGGAGTTCACTCGAAAAAGATGAAACTCTTAAGGATACAATTCTAAATTTTCGCTCCATGGGGATTAAGGTTTTTGTCGTTCGATGCAAAGATGAAAAAGAGCTTTTGGAGTTACAGAACATTTCGGGCGTTAAAATCATAAATGCTGGAGATGGAAAAAGGGAGCATCCCACACAGGCTCTTTTGGATTTAGCGACTCTCCGTTCCTTTTATTCCTGGAAGCAATTAGAAGGAAAAACTTTGGCTATTGTCGGAGATTTGAAGTCATCTCGAGTAGCTCAAAGCTGGTCAAAGCTTGCTCCTCTTGTAGGAATAAACTTAAGTCTCATTTCTCCTCTCCCTTGGAAGCCAGAGTGGGGAGGGGAGTTGAAACACTTTTCTTCTCTTGCTGAGGGTTTGAGCGGGTCTGACTTTGTCATGTCTTTAAGAGTTCAAAAAGAGCGACACAGCGAAGAAGAAAAAGCAGTCACCTCAGACTTTATTAAAAACTTTCAGCTTAAAGCAGAGCACTTAGGAAAAGAAATGATGTTCATGCATCCAGGTCCTGTGAATTGGGGTGTTGAATTGCACGAGGAGTTGCAGTTGCATCCGCGTTCATTGATTTTACTTCAAGCTAAATACGGAGTTGATTTACGCCGTGCGCTTTTGAGCGAGTTTTTTGAGGCACTTCCACGACTTCCTTAAATCTCCCCTTGACGTGAATCGTTTGGCTCTCCTAAATTTAAGTACTTAGAATGAATGATTTTCTCCGTCCTCAGGCTCTGCGCCTCGTCTTGGAGAAAGGTCTCTTTTTAGATGTTGAGGGTTGGGGAGATTTTTCAAAATTTAACGGTCTTCCTCGTGTTTATGGGGGAGAGTTTGTTTTTTGCACCTCAATGACGGGCATAGAAGAATCTCTGACTGATCCCAGTTATTATAAGCAAGTTCTTGTCACCACAGTTGCTCATGTTGGAAATACAGGTTTTACAAATGAAGATGTTGAGAGTCACCAAATTTGGGCAGAAGGTTTAGTCGTTCGCCATCTTTCACATCAAGCCTCAAGCTGGCGTGCTCAGGAAGCTCTCCTGAGCTGGATAATCCGCGAGAAGAAATTTCTTATTCACAAAATAGATACGAGAATGCTGACTGTTTATCTTCGAACAGAAGGAAGTCAGCGCGGAATTGTTTTTGAACGTGGATCAATGACAGATGCAGAAGCTTTAAGTCGATTGAATGAAGAAATTCCTTCTATGCAAAACTTGGAGCTTCTTAGCAAAGTGACGTCAAAGAAAACTGAGATTTTTGAAGATAAAAATATTTATTGGCCTCAGCACGAAGATCGACAACAAAAACAGTTGAAAAGTTCTCCTCGAGTGGCCGTTCTTGATTTTGGAGTCAAAACAAATACGCCTCGAATTTTAGCTCGCTTAGGGTGTGAGGTGACGATTCTTCCTGCGCACAGTACAGCAGAAGAAATGCTCGAGGTTGGAAAAGAAGGTATTTTTTTAAGCAATGGCCCAGGAGATCCTGAAGCTACTAAAAAAGTGGTCGAAGAATTAAAGAAAGTGCTTGGAAAGCGGCCTCTTTTTGGAATCTGTATGGGGCATCAGCTCATTGCTCATGCTTTGGGAGCTAAAACTTACAAATTGAAATTTGGCCATCGTGGAATTCATCATCCCGTTATGAGATTTGAAAATGGAAAGCCCTCAGGAAAAACTTTGATCACAAGCCAGAACCATGGCTTTGCCGTTGATGAAAAAACATTGCCTGCTGGAGTGGAAGTTACTTTTAGGCATGCAAATGATGGAACCAATGAGGGAATTTGTGCAAAAGCTTTAAGGTGCTCGAGTGTTCAGTTTCATCCTGAAGCAGCGCCAGGTCCTTTTGACGCACTTTTTTTCTTTGAAGAGTTTGTTGATTTAATTTCGGAGGGGCTACATCGTGAATCTTGAACCTTACATTTCTCAGATCTTAGAATCTTATGGCAAAGGTGTTTATTATGAAGAAATCCGTCGTGCGAAAGAATATTATTTTTCGCGAGCGATTAAGGTTGCCGAAGGCTCAGATCGTTACGAAGCACAGCTCAACCAATTCTTTGATTGGTTTGTCTTTGAGAGAAATCTTGAGCGCGAGGAGCTTCCCCCAATTCGAATTTTTGTTCGTGAATCTTTGAAGAAGATTGCAGATGAGAAAGCATTGAAGATTTTTGAGGGCCTCGGAAATTCTGTGAGTTCTGTTTTTGAATTGCTTAAGGTTAAAGACAATCAAGCATCTATTCGTGACTTATATGATCAAGAAGAATATTTGGTTGAAGAAATAGAAAATCCAAAAATTTTTCAAAAGCGAGATGTTTTTCAGGCACGCATTGTTCCCATTGAAGACAAGATTCTTTTTTCTCAGGCCTTTCAGTTTCATCCTAAAGAAGCCAAGTCTTATTTATATAAAGAAATAAAGAAAACAAAAAGCCTCAAAGAAGTTCACAAAAAAGAGTTGATGTTAAAACTTTCCTTGATGAAACATCGCTCAGAACAATATCCGCATATTGATGCGGCTCACATTTATTCGGATAAGCCAGTCATATGAGTCATGAAGATATAAAGACGGTTTTGATTTTAGGAAGTGGACCGATCGTTATCGGTCAAGCTTGTGAATTTGATTACTCAGGAACTCAAGCCTGTCTTGCGCTCAAAGAAGAGGGTAAGCGAGTTGTTCTTGTGAATTCAAATCCAGCGACGATCATGACCGATCCTGGGATTGCTGATCGCACTTTTGTAGAACCTCTTGATCCATTAACAGTTGTTCAAATTATCAAAGCTGAAGGAATTGATGCCGTTCTTCCTACAATGGGCGGTCAAACGGCTTTGAACTTGATACTTTCTCTTTCTAAAATTCCAGGCGCTCTTGAAGGCGTGAAGGTTATTGGAGCTAATTTAAAAGCAATTCATCTTGCGGAAGATCGTCGAGCATTTAGAGAAGTTGTGGAATCTCTGAAGTGCGAAGTTCCTCGATCAAATATTATTCGAAGTGTAGAAGAGTGTGAGGCCTTTGCTAATGAAGTGGGTTATCCCTTTATCTTGCGTCCTAGTTTTACTTTGGCAGGCACGGGGCAAAGTTTTGTTTTTCATGCGGAAGAATTGAAGGAAAAATGTGTAGTGGCTTTAACGGAAAGTCCCATAGGGGAAGTTTTGGTTGAAGAAAGTGTTTTAGGCTGGAAAGAGTTTGAGCTTGAAGTCATGCGCGACCCTTTAGACAACGCGATTGTTGTTTGTAGTATTGAAAACCTTGATCCTATGGGAGTTCATACGGGAGATTCCATTACGGTTGCTCCTGCACAAACACTTACCGACAAGGAATATCAAGCGATGCGAAGAGACGCTCTTCGCATTGTTAAAAAAGTGGGTGTTGAAACAGGTGGGTGTAACGTGCAATTTGCTGTTCATCCTCAAACGGGACGCCGAGTTGTGATTGAAATGAATCCTCGAGTGTCTCGATCATCAGCTTTGGCTTCAAAAGCAACGGGTTTTCCGATTGCTTATGTCGCAACAAAGTTAGCCCTTGGAAAAAATCTTTCTGATATCGACAATCAAGTCACTAAAATTACAAAAGCTTGTTTTGAGCCAACGATTGATTACGTCGCTGTAAAAATTCCACGTTGGGATTTTGAAAAGTTTTCAGGAGCAACAGATCAGCTTCTTCCCCAAATGCAAAGCGTGGGAGAGGTTTTGGCGATTGGGTCATCTTTTGGGGAAGCTTATCACAAGGCGCTTAATTCCTTAGAGCAAAAATGGCCAAGCAGTGACTCTAAGTCTATGCCTCCTTTAAAAGAAGCCCATTCAAAGCGAGGCTTTCAGATATGGGACACACTTGCAAAAGGTGCAACAGCTGATGAGGTTGCTTCTGTTACGGGGTGGGATCCTTGGTTTACTCGAGAAATTAAACAATTCATTCAAGAAAATAATTTGCATCCAAAAGCAAACGTTCTTTCTTTAGAAAAAAAGAACAATAAAACGCATTATCCCATGATTGACACGTGCTCAGGAGAAATGCCTGCGGTAACTCCTTTTTATTATTCAACTCGGGATAATCTTGTAAGAGATGAAAAACTTTTTGATAAACTTTTTCCTTCTCCTTTAAAGGGAGGAAAAAAAGTTGTGATTCTTGGTTCGGGGCCAAACCGAATCGGACAAGGCGTGGAATTTGATTATTGCTGTGTACACGCTTCTCGAACTTTACAGCGTCTTGGCTTTGAAACCATTATGGTGAACTGCAATCCCGAAACGGTGAGCACAGATCCTAGGTCTTCCACTCGACTTTACCTCGAACCTCTTCATGCAGATTCTGTGAAAGATATCTTAGAGCGTGAACTTGATTTAAAAGCTGACAATCATTTTGTTTTGCTTCAAACAGGCGGCCAAACTCCCCTCAAGCTTTCTAAAAAAATTGAAGAGTGGGGCTATAAAATTTTAGGAAGCACTCAAGAAACAATCGATCTTTTTGAAGACCGAAGTCGTTTTGCAAAACTTTTAGAAAGTCTCAATATTCAGTATCCTCCCTTTCGAGTGGCTCAATCAAAAGAAGAAGCTTTGAGGGCGGCAAAAGAACTGGGCTTTCCTCTGCTTGTTCGCCCCTCTTATGTTTTGGGTGGTAGAGGAATGCGTATTTGCGAAACGGATGTGGATGTCGAAGAGACCATTGAAGAAGCTTTAGATGTTTCTGAACAGCATCCTGTTTTCATTGATAAGTTTTTAGTGGGTGCTGTTGAGTTCGATGTAGACGGAATTTGTGATGGTAAAAAAGCCTGGATCGGCGGTGTTATGGAACACGTCGAAGAAGCGGGAATTCATAGCGGGGATTCGGCCTGTGTGATTCCGCCCTTTCGTTTACCTCCTTCCAAAATTGATGAGATGGCAGGAATTGCAAAAAAGATTGCCATTCAATCCCATACTCAGGGACTTTTTAACGTTCAGATGGCCGTGGTGAATGATCAAGTTTTTGTGATTGAGGGAAATCCTAGAGCATCAAGAACTATTCCTTTTTTAGCAAAAGCAACAGGCTATCCGCTGATTGATTGGGGAATGCGTGCGGCTTTAGGTGAAAATGTTTCTGAACTCACAAAAGAAGGAAACATACCTGGAAATTATCGTCTTCCTGGCCACGGGTTTGCGGTGAAGATGCCAGTCTTTCCTTTTAGCAAATTTAAAGGCTTTGATCCCATTCTTGGACCTGAGATGAGAAGTACAGGTGAAGTGATGGGAGTGGATAAAGGGGCTGGAGCAGCTTTTGCAAAAGCCTTCTTAGGTGCTGGGATTTCTCTTCCAACTTACGGGCGAGTCCTTTTCTCTTTACGAGACTCCGATAAAACGAAAGCTCTCAACATTGTTCGTTTGTTTGAAATGCTGGGGTTTGAAATCGCGGGAACTCCTGGAACAGCAGAATATTTAAAAAGAGCCGGAGTAGAAGTCGTTTCTATTTCGAAGATTGGCCAAGGAAATAAGGACGAAAACCTTTTGGCTTGTATTCGCGATCAAAAAATTCAATTAATTGTGAATACTCCAGGGACTCGAGGAAGCTTAAAGGATGGAATGAGCATTCGCCAAGCAGCTCTGAGGTTTCGCGTTCCTCTTTTATCAACACTCTCGGGAGCCGAAATGGCGTGTCTTGCGATTAAGGCTATTAAAAAAGGCGATATTCGCCCTATGGCCCTACAAGATTTTGTAAGCCCAAGCACTTAAAAGTTAATACTTCTCTTTTGTCATCTTTGTTAGTTAAGACTATGTTGTGGAAATGTCCGATCGTATACTTTTAACTCTTTCTGGAAAATATGCTCTTGAAGAAGAGTTACGTCATTTAAAAAACGTTGAACGCCCGCTTATTATTGAAGCCATTTCAGAAGCCCGCTCTCATGGGGACCTTTCTGAAAATGCTGACTATCAAGCAGCAAAAGAAAAACAAGCTTTTATCGAAGGTCGCATACAAGATATTGGAGACAAGCTCGCTCGAGGTGAGATTATTGATCCATCTACGATTAAAAGCGAAAGGGTTGTTTTTGGAGCAACCGTGACTCTTGAAAATCCTGAGGGAAGCACAGTTGTTTATCAAATCGTGGGTGAGCCTGAAGCGAATATTGAAAAAAAGAAATTATCGCTTTCCTCTCCCCTAGCAAAAGCGATTATTAATAAAGTAGTGGGCGATGAAGTTCAGGTACAGAGTCCCAAAGGAAAAGTTGCGTACACTGTTGTTGATATTGAATATAAATAAAAACAAGGTTTGAGTAAGGTTGTGCAAAGCCTAGAGGATCTAAAGGGGGTTGGTAAAAAACTTCGCTCGCTTTTTGAAGAAGCAGGCATCCTCGGCCCTCATGATTTACTTTATTATTTGCCTCGAAAATATGAGGATCGAAGACGTTCGCTTTGCTTTGAAGAACTTGAGGATAACTTAGGGAAAACTATTGCAAGCGATGGAATCGTTGAGCGGTATATTCCTCGTTTTGGTGGAGGACGAAAATGGCTTGAAGCTTTTGTTCGTGTTCCTTCAAAAACGCCAACTCCTACTTTTATTTATTTTGTGTGGTTTCATAAATTTGGACAAGCCATTCAAAAAGGGTATCCGGTTGGGACCAAGGTTTTTTTCACAGGAAAAATTCAAAAATTTCAAAGTCGCCTGCAAGTCGCTCATCCGGAAATGGCAAAAGATTCTGGAGAAAAACTTGGCTTTGGTTCTTTAATTCCTATTTATCCACAAATAGGAACTCTAAATTCTCGAAAGATAAGAGAAATTATTACATCTTCTATCGATAAATTATTAGAGGGGGTTCAAGACCCTCTTCCCTTATGGATACAGCAAAATTCTAAACTTATTTCTATTAAAGAAGCTCTCAGAGAAATTCATCTTCCAAAAAATTGGGTGCCGAATTTTGATGTGAGTGCAAAGGAAAATGTCACCAAATCAAATCCCTATTTTAGAAGACTAGTTTTTGATGAGTTTTTCTTTTTTTCCCTAGGGCTTGAACGTATTCGAAAAACATTCACTCAAAGTTCTCAAAATAAAATTCCCAAAATTAAGGGTGATTTTGAAATTAAATTTCCCTTTTCTCTCACAGGTGACCAGAAAAAAGTATTAGAAGAAATAAAAGTAGATTTTTCAAAAAACATTGCCATGCACCGACTTGTTCAAGGTGATGTGGGATCTGGAAAAACGATTGTGGCTTTTGCTTCTATGCTTCAATGTGTGGAGAGTGGTTACCAGGCGGCCATGCTTGCACCCACTCAATTGTTAGCTGAACAGCATTTTCAAAACTTTAAAAAGTTTTTTCCTCATTATGCGGATCAAGCGCTTCTATTGAGTGGAGCCCTGAAAGAAAAAGAAAAAAAAATAAGTCGAGAAAAAACAAGCAGCGGTGAAGCTCGTTTTGTGTTTGGAACTCAGGCCATCATTTCAAAAGTTTTAAGCTTTCAAGATTTAGGGCTAGTCGTTATCGATGAACAACATCGCTTTGGAGTTGAGCAGCGTCGGGAATTGACTCAGAAATCACAAAGCAAAGTTTATCCTCATATGCTTGTGATGACAGCAACACCTATTCCAAGATCTTTAGCTCTCACTCTTTATGGAGACTTGGAACTTTCAACAATTAAAGAAAAACCTGCGGGCCGAAAACCCATTAAAAGTTATCTCATTCAAAAAAAATCAAAAGATAAATTAACGGAACGTCTTTTGGATCTTTTGTCAGAAGGTCGGCAAGTTTATTGCGTCTATCCTTTAGTAGAAGATTCTGAGTTTATGGAAGACGTAGAGAATGTGACGAATGCTTTTCAAGAATGGAAAAGCTCCCTTGCTCCTTACTCTGTTGGTCTTTTGCATGGAAAGATGAAGGCTCTTGAAAAAGAAAAGATCATGCAAGCTTTTCGTTCGGGTGAGGTAAAAGTTTTAGTTTCAACGACTGTGATCGAGGTAGGGGTTGATGTGCCCAATGCTTCTGTGATGGTCATTGAAAACGCAGAACGGTTTGGCCTGACTCAATTGCATCAGCTTAGGGGTCGTGTGGGTCGTGGAAGTGATGAGAGTATTTGTGCTTTGGTGGTGCCTGAAAATCTAACGGAACAAGCTGAAAATCGCTTGCAGGTTATTTTAAATACGGAAGATGGTTTTAAAATAGCTGAGGAAGATTTGCTTTTACGTGGCCCAGGAGATTTTTTGGGTCTTCGCCAAAGTGGCGCCAGTGCCTTTAAAACAGCCCATCTTGTGAGAGATCTTTCTACTCTTGAAGAAGCAAAAAAGATTGCCAAAGAGATTTTTAAAAGTGACCCAGAGCTTCAGCGGCCTGAGCATCAGGGCCTTGCCAAAATATTGGATCAAATGGATAGCTCAACCATAGAACGCATTCGAAGCGGTTAAATAGAGGTTGCCTTGGGGTTTAATTTTTATATCTACCCTCAAGATAAGCTATGATATATTGGGGCAACTATGAGTATTGCTCATTTGATTCTTCTTTTTTTCATCCTTCTTTTAGTTTTTGGACCTTCTCGTTTAGAGGGTTTGGGACTTTCTTTAGGTCGAGCGATTCGAGGATTTAAAAAAGGGCTTGAAGAAGGCTCCGAGGAAGAAGCTAAAAAAGATTCCTCTTCTGATAAAAATTCAAAGTCAGATAAGTCTGAACCAAATAACTGACACTTGATTTCACTCTATTTTCTATTTTCTTCAACCGATAAAAAAGTGTGGGTTACGCTAGGAGAAAAATTGTATCTCATCTTCCTGAAAGAGATGAAAGACCAAACCTTTCTTCTTCAAGCGGATTTTTTTGGTTTGTAGCCAAAGGAAATCTTTTGAAGGGCCCTTATTCTACGAATGAGTTGAAAGGGTTAGTTGAATCTTCTGAAATCCCTTCAAAGTACTATGCGTGGCGAGATGGTTTTAAGGAATGGCGCCCGATTTATGGAATTCATGAACTTGCTTCTGATTCTTTTAAAGAACCTGAAACCTTAAGTTATCCCTTATCTCCGTTACCAGGAGCAAAAAACTCTGCGCTTCCTACCTCTCAGCCCGTTTCCGATAAAGCACCTCTTTATAAAGTTCGTTTTTCAACATCGCGTTTTGCTCAACTAGATAAAAGAGAAATTTTTGGAGCCTTTCTTTTCACTCTTATTTTTTCTCTCGTTTTAGTGGTTTATTCTTTCCAAAGTTTTGAAAATCAGTGGCAGCGATATTGGGGTAAAAAAGTGAGTGGATCATTTTTACAAATGGGTAAACAAGAGGAAGCTCTCACACTTGATTTGATTCAGCCTCTTTTGACGGCCCCTGGTTTGCAATATCAAGAAGAACATTGGGTGCCCGTTCAGATGGAAGAAAGTATAGTGGTCAACCCTGCTTTTATTCGTCAAATGAAAATCGAGTCTGATCTTCCGTTGAAGGATTACATTCAAAGTTTATCTTGGGATAAGACTCATACGTTTATTCGAAGAGTAAAGCTTGAGGGACTCATTAACCTGAAAGACACGCATAAAATTTACGTTGAGCAAAGAGGCTTGCCCTATGAGCCGCTTTTATCTAAGCGGCACCTTTAAGAACTGTTTTTTCTGGGCTCAAGACTTAATTTGATCTATCTTTTCATCCATCGAAAAATTATTTTCAAATCCTTTTGTATTGGCGCCTATGGCTGGAATTACGGATATGCCTTTTCGAAGGCTTATGCGAAAGATGGGAGCAGGCGGATTGGTGAGCGAATTTGTCTCTGCTCATGCAGTGGTTTCAAGAGCTCCTACGCTTAAAAAATATCTTGCTTACCACGAAGATGAAAGACCTCTTGGTATCCAGCTTTTTGGAGGAGATGAAAAAGTTTTAGCGGAAGCTGCAAAAATTGTTCAAGATGTGGGTGTTGAATTTGTAGATATTAATTTGGGTTGCCCTGTTCCCAAGGTGACAAAGAAGGGTGGAGGTTCAGCCTGGCTCTGTCATCCTGTAGATTTAGGAGCGATGTTGAAATTGGTGAAAAGCTCTATCACCATTCCTCTCACGATAAAGATTCGAACAGGCTGGGATGAAAAAAATAAAAACGCGCTTGAAGTTATTCATATCGCTGAAAGCGAAGGAGTAAGCGCTGTCTCTATTCATGGACGAACTCGAATGCAGGGTTACGCGGGGCAATCGGATTGGGATTTTATTTCTGAAATAACTCAAAAAACAAAAATGCCCATTATCGGAAACGGGGATATTATCTCAGGGCCACTTGCAGCTGCACGTCTTCTAAGTTCTGGATGTGCGGGCGTGATGATCGGAAGAGGGGCTCTCAAAAATCCCTGGATTTTTCAAGAAGCCGTGGAAGCACTTGAGGAATTAAAAAAACTTCCTCTTGATCAGCAACCAATTTCTTGTCAGTCGTTGCTTCAAAAATATGAATTGCCAGATACGGATGCTTTAAAAGAAGGCCAAGATTATTTTCAGCGCAAAGTTAAAAAACTTCAGCCTGTTCCTACAGCCTATGTTTCAGAGTGGGTTCACATCCGAGCCGATCGAAATGCACAAACGTTGATTGATTTGCACTTAGGATTGCTTCGTGAGGCTTATCCCGAAACTCGAGTGGAGTTCGCCTTTAGAAAGTTTTTAGCTTGGTATGCTGCTGGATATCCAGGAGCGAAAGAATTTCGTAAGTTTGTTTTTAATACAGATGATTTTTCTGCGGTTCTTGAGAAAACGGTTGAGTTTTTTGAGAGCGTCAAAAAACTAGGTTCTCAAGCTGAAGAGCAACGAGAAAATGACCCTCTTTTTGCAAGTGGGCACGGATAGATATCAGATAGATTATTGATAATAGATAAATGACATTTCTATAAAGATTTCGTTAAGAAATCCGAAAAGAAAAGGTGCCACCTCGTGGATTTATCTCAACTCCAAAGGCCTTGAATAAAAAGCGTATTTTTACATTTTCTTTTATAGGGTTTATTCTTTTAAGTCTTCTTATTACGTGGGGAATTTTTGCAGGAAAACCCATTCAAAACTCAGTTGAAAATACGTTGAAAAATCATTTTGAATTTCTTTCAACAAAACTGGAAAAAAATGAATTTCGATTCAAAGATCTATCTTGGCATGCTGATTTTGTCTCAACGTTAAAAACTATTCACGAGGCTCCTATTGGCTTTAAAACAATGCGTATTGAAGCGCGTAAAAATATTTTTGGTTTCGTAAGTGTAGAAAAAGCAATCCTTCAGATAGAGGGAGATGATCATCGTTTTAGGGGCGGAATTGAGTTTTCAAAAGATTTATTGGGGTGGAAGTTCAATCTTACGAATCTTGATATAAATCTTGGATCTTTTCATAAAAAAATAGGAGAACCTGCTTTTTTCTTGATGAATGATTTTCATAAAGAGCGAGCAAAGGGGACGCTTCAGTATAATGATCTCAATCTTGAGCTTGAAGTTGCGAACAATAAACAAGAAGGCCTTGTCTTTGATTTTTCACCTCAACGGTTAAAAGTCTTAAAACAAAGAATTCCTCTAGGCATTTTTTCCGAATTTGAAACAACAGGCGAGTGGGAGTTTGGATCCCTTATTCAGCTAAAAGACGGAGCACTCAAAGATGAGACTTATTTAAAAGGAAGCAAAATGCTTGTGAATATGGCGAGCATTCAAAATGATTTTCTTGAAAGTCCTAGAGGGGTAGGCGTCTTGGATGTTGGATTAAGATTTGGCGAGATGGGTCTTGAAGGGCAATTTAAATTTGACTTAGGTAAAGCAATTTTTGAAACCAATCATCATCACTACTTTAAGAGTGAAGGAATTCCATTGCTTATGGAAGGAACTTTTAAACAAGGATTTTTAAACGGTAACATTCAGCTTGGAGAGGCTCGTGTCGGATTCGATTTTGACAAACAGGAGCAACTTAAAGCACGTTTTTTATCTTTGCCTTTAGAGCTTTTGCCCCAAAGTAAAAGTTTTACTTTTTTAGAAAAAGGAAAAATGAATGGGAGCTTGGAAGTAAGCTTTGTTAAAAATTCTTTGGGATTTTTGAGCTTAGCTGATTGGAGTCTTCACGGAAAAGAGGTGAACCTTTCTTGGAAAGATTCCTATGAGCTTTTCAATGGAGTTAAGGTTGAGGGGGAGACGCGTTTTAAGGGGTCATTAGAGCTAAGGTCAGATTCAAAGAAAAATACTGACTTAAAATTAGCGGGTATTTGGGATCTCACTCGGGGAAAATTTAATTTTCAAGATTTATTTTATAAAGAAAAGGGAGCTCCTTTTTCTATCAAAGCGTCTATTCAAAGAAAAAATAATCAAAATGTCCTCTTTGAAGGAAGTGCTGAAGGACGTAAAAACTTTTTCAAATTTGCTCTACATAAAAATAATATGCTTGAGTTGAAATTTCCTCAGATTTTTCAATCCAAAAAAGGGTCTTTTACAGGATCGCTTAGCTTTAAGCTTTGTGAGGAATCTGAAAATCGTTCTTGTGCTCCAGTTGTTCAATCTTATGATTTACGTATTGCGGATTGGGTGTATCTGCATCCTGAAATGGGTACTGAGTTTAAATTATCGGGTGAAGTTAAAAAAAATTTAAAGAGTGTCACATACAAAAACTTAAGAACCGAGTTAAGCGATATTTCTTGGGTTAAAATTGATGCGGAATTGAAGGAAGATGAGAAGCTTCGAGATTTCGTGAAACTGGAAGCTTTTTCGAATTTAAAAAACTTCAAAGACGCCAATGTCGGGCAGTTTTTTAAATTATTAAAAAATAAACCCACAGATCTTGTCTTGAACTTCAATTTGGAAGATCAGAAAAGGAAGTGGACTTTGTTTAGTCATGCTGAGTTCATCAATAAAAAATTAAAGCTTATTGATTGGAAATTATCGAATGAAGATCTTCAATTTGAAGGACAGGGTGAAGTTGCTTTAGAAAATTATTTGCTAAGAGGAGAACCTTTATCTCTCACAGCGAGTGCACAAACAAAGGGAAGTCTTGAGTCTTTTTCTCAGCTTTCAAGTCGAGGTAATTTCGAGGGGAAAGTTTTTTTAGCGTCGAGTGGATTTAATTTAAATGACTGGGCTCAAAAAATGGAAGCTCGTTTTCATGGAAAGCTTAACTTTGATGATTTGCCTGCAACAAAACTCATGGGACAACTTTTTAAAAGCTATGCTTCTGAAGCTAAAGAGAGTTTTTCGAAAACTTTACAGGGATGTTTTCCTGAAAAAATTAAAGGTAAGGTAGATTTGAATTTCGCCAAAGGAAATTGGGAACTTTCACAAAGTCTATTCAAGGGTCAGGATAAAGATTCGATGTTGAAACTTCAGGGATCTCTCAATGATTTCAATCGCGTGAGTCTTCTTGCGCACTATCTTCCTGGCTCAGCTTGCAGCCCCGTCTTGTCGGCATGTCTGGGTGAGGCTTTTCCAAAAGGTGGGATTGCTTTGGATTTAACAGGTTCTTTTAAAGATCCTGAGACAGATTTTGATTTTAAATCTATGAATGAGGTATTGGATAAGTGCGCGAAAAAAGATGAAGCTCGAAAACTTGCCTCCAAGCCTCAGCTCAAAACCGAAGATCAAGCTCAGCGCATCCGTTCGCTCAAAAACTTTTACCAGTCTCGTTAATCAAACGCTTTCTTGGTACGCACAAACACAAAGAAGCTTACCGTGGAGAAAGAAAAATCCTGATCCCTATGAAATTTGGATTTCGGAAGTCATGTCTCAGCAAAGCACTCTCAAGATGATGCTCCCCTTTTATAAAAAGTGGATGCATCGTTTTCCTGATCTCTCCTCGTTAGCAAAAGCCCAAGAAGAAGAGGTGCTTCAGCTCTGGCAGGGGCTTGGTTATTATTCGAGAGCGAGAAATGTTTTAAAAGCGGCGCAAAAGCTTGCGACTTATAAAAACTTCCCCTCAAATGTAGAGGAACTTCTTCTTATAAAAGGAATTGGTCCCTACACGGCTTCTGCTATTGCCTCTATCGCTTTTGATCAGGCAGTGATCCCTATTGATGGAAATGTAATTCGTGTTTTATCTCGTCTTTTTTTGATTCCAAATGCTTTGAATGATCGAATTGATTTAAAGAAAATTCAAGAAAAAGCTCTCGAGTTGGCTCAGTATGTTCCCGCTGGTCAAAGGGGGGCGATGGCTCAAGCGTTGATGGATTTGGGTGCGACCGTGTGTCGTCCGGGAGCCTTGGCTCAATGTGTGGGGTGTCCTCTTAGAAAGCATTGTGAAACATATAAAGCGGAGATCTCATCAGGGCGTTCAAGGGTAGCGGCTATTCCTCAAAAAAAGGAGCGACAAGGGCTGCAAAAAATTACCCGCTTACTCCTTTTGTATCGAAACAAAGCGGGGTGTCTGTTGATTCGAAAAAGGCCCTCAGGATTGCCTTTAGAGGGTCAGTGGGAGCTTCCATCGCTTGATTTAGTAAGTTCTGATGACTGGGTGGGGGATCGTTTGGGGGAGTGTTTTGAGGTTCTAAAGGGCTTTCGGCATACAATTATGACTTCAGCTTATTCGGTATGGCTTGTGGAGGCGGGGCAGTTTACCGGGGCTTTAAAGGGACATGTTTTTTATTCAAAAGATCCTCAGACCCCCTTAACGCTTACAACCATGACCCAAAAGGCACTCTTTGTTCTTGAAAAGAATCTTTAATCAAGGCATAAATAAATCCTTCTATGGCACGTGTTTGTAAAATTACTGGTAAAAAACCTCTCGTTGGTAACAACGTTTCTCACTCAAACCGCAAAACAAAGATGCGCCAACAACCCAATCTTCGCACAAAAAGAATTTTTGATGAGGCAAAGGGTGTATGGGTAACTTTACGTGTTTCTGCTTCAGGATTGCGTAACATTACAAAGCTTGGTCTTCGTAAAGC
>JBAXJW010000003.1:0-28556 GCA_037137635.1 bacterium
TTTTTTCAAATTTAATCAAAAACATAACCATTCGCCTTCGTCCCGAACAAAGCCTTGAAAGTTTTCATGCGACAACCGTCAAATATTCGTTCAGCTTTCCCTCAAACCACGCCTTTAATCTTTTTGCACTTTCCACAGCTCTTTGGATCTTTCACAAAAGAAAACACTCCCTAAACCCCTATCTCCATCGTTTTTGTTTGCTTCTTGCAGCTTTTGTTTCACTAGGAAGGGTTTTAATGGGTCGCCATTATCCAAGTGACGTCCTAGCCGGTTGGCTTCTTGGAACTCTCTTTGGAGCCTGTGCGATTAATTTATGTCTCCATTTAGGCGAACGCTATAAGCTGATAAAATAAACTCAACCCTTATGAGTCGATTTAAAAGGATTCAAAATCAAATCATAGACGCAGCTGAGACATGGTGGAGTGATTACAAAGAGCAAAGTATTTTTAAAAGAATTTTTACTCTCACCTTATTAGGCTTTTGCTTAGCGTCCTTGATTGGAATCTATGCTTTCTTGCAATCCTTTAGTCTTCCAACGATCAGCACATTGATTGAATACGAGCCTCGCGTCGTTACGACTGTTTATGATCAAAACGACAAAGTCATTGCGGAATACTCCTCAGAACAACGTATTGAGCTGAAAGAAAAAGAAATTCCTGAAATTATCAAAAAGGCTTTTATTGCAGCTGAAGATGATGAGTTCTATCACCATAGGGGAATCAACCCATTAACGCTCTTAAGAGCTGCTGTGAAAAACTTTATAGCGGGATCAAAAGTTCAAGGTGGATCCACCATCACTCAGCAAGTCGCAAAAACTTTTTTTCTCAGCCCTGAAAAATCTTATTCCAGAAAAATTAAAGAGCTTTTCCTAGCTCTTGAAATCGAAAAAAAGCTGACAAAAGACCAAATCTTAAATCGATACTTAAATCAAATTTATCTTGGCCAAGGAACCTACGGAATTGAGTCCGCTTCTCTTATTTATTTTGGTAAACATGCAAAAGATATCGCTCTTGGAGAAGCCGCTATATTAGGGGGACTTCCACGTTCTCCTTCAAGAGAAAATCCTATTTCAAGTCCTATGGCTTGTCGTTCAAGACAACGTTACGTCTTAAAAAGAATGAAAGACGTTGGGTTCATCTCCGAACCTGAATACCAAAAAGCTCTGAATGAAGACTTAAAAGTTAAAAACAAGGTTAAAGAAATTCACTGGCCTTCTCCTTATTTTTCAGAATATGTTCGAAGATATCTTCTAGAAAAATATGGCAAGCACGCTCTCTATGAAGAAGGACTCAAAGTTTACACAACAATCAATTCCGAAGCTCAAACTTCGGCCCAAAAAGCCGTTGATCACGGACTTGAAAAAGTTGATAAACGAATGGGTTTTCGCAATCCCCAACAAAACTTTCCAAACGAGATGACTCGACAAGCTTTTTTAAATGAATCTCATAAGAAAATTGTTGAAGAAACCTACGACTTTAAAATTTTAAAGCCCGATGGAAAACTCAATTCTCCAGTTGATGCAAAAGAAGCAACCCCCCTTAAACAAGGCGAAACCTATCCCGCTCTTGTCATAGGCAAAGACAAAGCTCGAAAAATTCTTCTGGTTCAAGTCGGAAACAGAAGCGGCACTATCTCTCCAAGTAATTACCAATGGGCAAGAGAAGCCAACCCAACAGAAATTTATCGAGAAAAAATTATTCGTGATCCCTTTCGAGAACTGGATAATGGGGACTTAATCGATGTGCAGTATCTTGGAGGAGCAAACTTTGCTCTTGATCAAAAACCACTCGTTCAAGGTTCTCTCTTAAGTTACAGACTTCCCGATGGCGCCATTCATACCATGGTAGGAGGCTATGATTTTTACTCAACACGCTCTGAATTTAATAGAGCTACACAAGCTGTTCGCCAACCTGGTTCAACGTTTAAGCCTATTATTTATGGAGCAGCTCTTGAAAAAGGCATTACTCCCGCAAGCATCATCGTAGACTCACCCATCGTTTACAAAGACAACAGCGAAAAAGATGAACTCGAAAAATCTTGGAAACCCGATAACTACGGATCTGTTTCTTATGGAGATACCTCTTTAAGATCGGCTCTTGCTCACTCCAGAAACATTCCCACCATCAAACTTTTGCAATACATCAAGGTTCAAACGGCTATTGATTTTGCTCGCAAACTTGGAATTAAAGGAAAGCTCAACAATGATCTGACTTTGGCATTGGGAAGCAGCGGGATTACTCTCGATGAACTCACAAATGCGATTGGTGTTTTTGCGAATCAGGGGAAAAAACCATCTCCTTATTTCATCCGTAAAATTGAAAATCGAAATGGAGAAAAAATTGAAGAGCATCAAGATCTTCAATCAGAACAAATCATTACTCCCCAATTAGCTTTTCTTGTAAGCTCCCTCATGCGCTCTGTGATTGATTTTGGAACAGGCGTCAGCATCAAAGAACTTGGCCGTCCTGTTGCTGGAAAGACTGGAACTACAAGCGACTACAAAGATGCTCTTTTTGTGGGATTCATTCCTCAAATGATTACAAGCGTGTGGGTCGGCTTTGATGAAAACCAGCAAGTAGGCCCCGCTGAAACAGGGACTCGTGCAGCCGCTCCTATTTGGCTTGAATACATGAAAGCAGCAACGAAAGATATGGAAGTTCAAGATTTCACAGTCCCTGAGGGGATCTCTCAAGTTACTGTCGATGCAGAAACAGGGAATATCCCAAACTCAAGAAGCAAAAAACTTATTTCCGAATACTTTGTTGAAGGAACCGCTCCTGGACAAAGGAAGATCTTAACCAGTGGAGAAACTTCCGCAGAAACGAATAAACCTATCATTATCACGGGCTATGGACCTTCCTTGAATCCAGATGCCCAAGCAGGCCAAGAAACAAAATCGTCAGCGGGTGACAATGAAGGCGATAATGAAAATAGTGGGGATGCTATTCGAAACGACTTTTGATAAAGTCTTTCGCTCATGGCTTCTTCCATCATCATTAAGACTCAAGCTGATATAGAGGGTATTCGCAAAAGTTCAGAGTTAGCTGCAAAAGTTTTAAAATTCATCGAACCTCATATTCAAGTCGGAATTTCTACAAACGAAATCAATCAACTTTGCCATGACTTCATTCAACAAAATGGAGCTAGACCAAGCCCTCTAGGATACAAAGGTTTTCCGAAAAGTATCTGCACAAGCGTCAATCAAGTCGTGTGCCATGGAATCCCCGACGAATACTGCCTTCGTGAAGGCGATATCATCAAGGTAGACGTGACCACTCACCTCAACGGATATCACGGCGACACATGCAAAACTTTTGGAGTAGGAAAAATTTCAAGAGCCGCGCGCGATCTCATGAAGGCCACCCAAGAGTGTCTTCGAATTGGAATTGAACAAGTAAAACCGGGCGGGCACTTTGGCGATATAGGAGCGGCCATTCAAAAATACGCTCAAGATAATGGATACTCAGTTGTGAAAGAATACGGCGGGCATGGAATTGGAAAAGATTTTCATGAAGATCCCCATGTTCCTCATGTTGGAAAATATGGAACGGGTGCCGAATTTAAAGAAGGAATGGTTTTCACCATTGAACCGATGATCAATATCGGAAAATCAGAAATCGTTTTGCTTGACGATGAATGGACCGTTGAAACAAATGACGGAAAGTTATCTGCCCAATACGAACATACCGTTGCAGTGACAGCTGGCGGAGCAGAAATCCTTAGCAAGATCTAACGTAAAAAGGTCTCTTCACAAGTTCATAAGCAACTTTTTGTCCGCGAATATCTATAAAATACGGAGCCTGTGCTTGAATATCTACAATTCCGAGTCCGATAGCATAACCAAGCGAAGGCGCAAAAGTTCCTGAAGTCACAAAGCCCACTTCATTTTGTTGCTGATCAAAAATTTTCATGTCACCACGAGGAGCTTGCTTTGAGGCAATATTTCTTAAGGCAATTAATTTTCGCTGCGGTTTTTCTTTAATTCTTCTAAGAGCTTCGCTTCCTATAAAATTCGAAGTCAAATCAACAGCCCAAGACAAACCCGCTTCAATCGGATTTATTTTTTGATTTAATTCATGGCCATAAAGACTATAGCCCATTTCCGTTCGCAATGTATCTCGCGCACCTAAACCAATGGGTTGAATCAAAAAATCTTTTCCTTTTTCTAAGAGAAAAGAAAAAACTTTTTCAGCACCCGATACAGACACAGAAATCTCACACCCCTTTTCACCCGTGTATCCACTTACAAAAAACAAACAATCCACTCCTGAAATTTGAAATCTGGATGTGGAATAAAGTTGCGAATAATTTAATTCCAAACCTAAACTCTTTAAAAATTCAGGAGCTCGAGCACCTTGAAGGGCAAAAAGAGCATGCGAAGAAAAATGAGATTCAAACTCAACATCAGAAGAAGCGTGTTTTTGAAGCCACTTAAAATCTTCATCTTTGTTGGAAGCGTTCAAAGCAAGATAAACTTCATCTTCATTTGTTCGATAAAAAATAAGATCGTCTAAAGTATTGCCCTCTTCATTACAAAGTAAGGCATAAGATCCTTTTCCAACTAAAACTTTCGAAGCTGGTTTTGTGAGCATTTTATCTAAAAACTTTAGAGCTCCTTGTCCACGAACGACCAAGATTCCCATATGAGAAATATCAAAAATTCCTACATTTTTTCGAACACAGTGATGCTCTTCAAGAATTCCTTTATAGTTAACAGGCATTTCGAAACCTGCGAAAGGAACCATTCGTGCTCCCAGTTGTCGGTGCAATGAATCGAGTGGAATTTTAATTGTGTTCATTTTGTTTGGTAACTCCATAACTTAATAACATTTTCCATAAGAGCGGCAACAGTCATAGGCCCCACACCTCCTGGAACAGGGGAATAAACAGCAATTTTTTTATAGACACTGTGATCCACATCACCTCGTATTCCCTCTGGGGTAGAAACAATTCCTACGTCCACAATGACTTGAGAGGGATGTGTAAAACTTTCTTGAATTAATGAATTCACTCCCGTTGCAGCAATCAAGATATCCGAAGACTTTGCTTTTTGAGCAACATTTTTTGTTTTGGAATGGCAAAGGGTCACCGTTGCACCTTTATGTTCTAAGAGAATAGAAAGAGGCATTCCCACCAATCTCGATTTTCCTAAAATACAAACATCTTTTCCTTCAACAGCAATCGAATAATGCTCGAGTAAACGTAAAACACCCAGAGGCGTTGCAGGGATCGGAGACTGAGACAAGGAGCCCATTGCGACAAGAGATCCCAAGCTAGAAGAGGTTAATCCATCCGCATCCTTTGAAGGATGAATACTTTCTAAAAGAGAGTGAATCTCTGAGGGATTCAGTGCCTTTTCAAGATCAGGAGGGAGTTGAAAAATAATTCCATTTACTTTTGAATCAGCATTAAGCTCTTTAATCTTATTTGAGATCTCAGAATATTTTGCATCTCTGGGAAGTTCTACGTGCTGAACACGAATCCCCCACTTCTCTGCAGTGCGAAGTTTATTTTTTACATAAGACTTTGAGCGAGGATCCTGGCCTGCAACAAGAATCGCGAGAGTTGCTGAATGCTGCGGAAAGCTTGATAGAGTTTTTAAGCGTAAAGCCTCGGCCGCTACTTTTCCGTCTAAAAGAACAGTCACATAAAAAAACTTAGCACAAAGTAGCCCCCTTAAGTCAAAAGCTTGGCAGACGAGGTGTAAATTGACGCTCATGGCGCCTCTCCCAAAAAAGAGTTAAAATAGTAATAAGATTATGAGCATCACCAAAATAGCCCTTCACAAGATCGCTTCAAAAATCTCAGTCGATAAGAGTGAAAACATTTCTTCGGCTGGATCGATCGAAAAAGGCACAAAAGTAAAAGCGACTCAATCTTCACGAATAGAATTTTCAGATAATGCAAAAATTCTTACGGAAGCCATTAGCGCAGTAAAAAAATCTCCCGATGTTCGTCTTGATAAAGTTGCTCAAATAAAAGATTCAATCTCTAAAGGCAGCTACAAGGTTGATTCTGTAAAAATTGCTGATCGAATGCTTAAAACGCATTTGAGAGATTCTTAGTCTTTACTTTAAAGGACAGCGACTCAATGATTACACGAGAAAAACTTAAGATTTTTGATGAATATAAAGGGAATGTCGAACAGTGGCTTTTTACAAGCAAAGACAAAGACATTCTCATGAAAGATGCAGATTGGGTTTTGATTAAAGAAATTGTTCAAAGACTTTCTGCTGTTGCAAAAGGCAAAGCTTCAAAAGAATTTACTGAAAAGACAGGTCTTCTCATCACTCGTCATGTTGATCGAAATTCCCTTGAAGATCTGATGAATATCGTTGCAAAATTCTAAAGAACGCCAATTTTGACATCCCTCATCAACTTCTTGTCTCTTTCTGCGGCGCATGCCACACTGATCATTGGGGGAAGTAATAAGCGTGGAGGGATTAGATTCCATTTTTTCAGTCTCTAAAGAAGAGACTTTACAAAAAGTTCAACAGCAGCCTTATGCAAAAAAGGATCTGCGCAATTGGCCACGTATTTGGGCGGTTGGCGGAGGAAAGGGCGGCGTTGGCAAAAGTCTTATTTCTGCAAATTTCTCGTGGTTATTAGCGCAAGAAGGAAAACGCGTTCTTGCTATTGATTTAGACTTAGGCGGCTCCAACCTCCACACATGCCTCGGAGTGAATCCTCCTCGCTATGGACTCGGAGACTGGATTCATAGACGTACAGATAATCTCTTTGATCTTGCAACACCAACTGCACAACCAGGATTAATGATGATCAGCGGATCTTCTGATCCACTCTCTGTTACATCTCAAATGGAAGAACGTAAAAAAGATCTTTTTAGCGAACTTACAAATCTCCCCTTTGATGAAATCGTTCTAGATTTAGGTGCGGGATCAACAGCTCTCACTATTGATTTTTTCAATTGCGCAGACGAAGGAATCCTCTCTATTCTTCCTGAGCCTACAAGTGTCGAAAATGCTTATCGATTTATTCGAATGGCTTATTACAGAAAGCTTCTTCTTTGTCCTGAACTAAAAAACTTTATGCCTGTTATCGAAGAAGGTGCCGACACAAAAAATACTCTTGGCGTACGCTCTCCAAGTGATCTCAAAGAAATTATTTCGCGGCTTGATCCTATAGCGGGAGAAGTCTTTGAACGTGAACTCGCAAAGATTAAACCCAATATCGTCGTCAACCAAGTACGCACTTCACAGGATATCGAAATTGGTAAATCAATTTGTGGTGTTTGCAGAAGATACTTTGGAATTAACGCCCGCTATGCAGGCTATATCGACTATGAAAACTCGGTTTGGAAAGCTGTTCGAATGAAACGTCCGGCAGTTGCTGAATTTCCAAGATCAATTTTAGCAGCACGCATCTCTCGTCTAACTAAGGCTCTCCTTGGCGAAGAAAGTGCAATATTTCCGCGTTAAAATAACGAAAAGCTTGATGCAAGCAGCGAACAGGTCCTAGAATAGAGGATATGCAAAAACGCAAGAATCTGTATCTCGTCCTTGACCTGACTCAACACTGTTCGCAAAACGATATTCTTCATGCTTACAATCGCGCAAAAACAACTTACTCTCGCGACTCTCTTGCTTCTTATTCTCTTTACGACGACAATGCCAAAGAAGGTATATTAAAAGAAATCGAAGATGCTTATTTCGTTTTGGGCGACGCTCGCAAACGTCAAGCCTACGATATCGCTATGGGATTTATAGAAGGTTCCTCTGAGAAAATGCAAAATAATTTCGCTCATGATGTACATTCATTCACAAAACCCGAACCCAAAGAATATAAAAAGAAAGTAGAAATTACTCCCCAAATTAAAGTAGACAAGAATCCAGCTTTTGAAGAAGAAATTCAAAATGCTAAGAGTCTCACGGGAGCTTTCATTCGCGCAATTCGTATTTATCGCGGATACACCGAAGATCAACTTGCAGGACTTTGCCAACTTAAAACAGACCATATTCTTGCCCTCGAAGAAGAGCGTCCTTTAAATTTACATCATCCTGTTTATTTAAGAGGACACCTCATTATTATCTGTGAGGCTCTGCAAATTCCTCGAACTGCTGAACTTGCAAAAACCTATATCCAAAAACTTCAACAGGAAGATAAACTTGCTCGCTCTAAATCCTTATAAAAGAAACAACATGAATTCTTATAAAAACTGGGTCGTCGAAGCTGAACTCTCTGCAACAAGACTTGATGTCTTTCTTCAAAAAATGGCTCCCGAAAGATCGAGAAGTGAATGGTCTCGACTCATCGAAGAAGGATGTATCTTAATTAATTCAAAAGTTATTACGCAAAGATCTTACAGGCTTCAAGCACTTGATGAAGTCACCTTTGATCGCCAACAAAAAGATATTCCCACACTCGATCCTAAAATTCTTACAGGACAAATTACTTACACTCCTCCAGATATTTTGTTCGAAGACGATTCCTTGATGGTAATCAATAAACCAGAAGGGCTTCCCGTTCACTCTGGACACGGAATTCCTTTTGAAAAGACTCTCGCTCACTGGCTTCTTCATAAAAAATATCTTTCAAAAGATGAATCCTGGCCTGAAGAAGTCGTTGCCGATGAAAGATGGGGAATCGTTCATCGCCTCGATCAAGGCACATCAGGCGCAATGGTTGTTGCAAAAAACGCAAATGTTCACAGAAAACTTTCGGAAGCCTTTCAAAATAGACTTGTACATAGAAGATATTTTGCAATTTCCACAGGAAATCCACTCACTCTAAGTAAAAAAATTCCTCCGCTTTTAGACAAATGGTGCCGAGATGAAAAAGCAGCTTTTCGAATGAATGGAAATCGCTTTTCTCTTGCAACTCAATACGGTCGCGACCCTACACATCCAATTAGAATGAGCCCCCTTCCAGAAGGTGGGAAAAGAGCGATCACCCATGGCCACACTCATTCCGAAGCGCCTCCTCATTCATTAATTGAACTAAAATTACAAACGGGCCGTACTCATCAGATTCGATCTCATTTAAGATTTCTGGGCTTTTCAATTGTTGGAGATGAATTGTACGGAGGCCAAAAATGGCACCGTATATTACTCCACTCCCACATGATGCGCTTCACTCATCCGCTCACACAAAAAGAAATTCAACTCAGCGCCAATAGCCCTTCTTTCCTTGAGGCCTGCCTTCAGCTTGGGATAAATATTCCCACTGAAACAGACAATCTATGGACAGACATTTAGATACTTTAGAAACTCTCGAATTTGATCTAGGACAAAAATGGGCAAAGGGCTTGAGAATTCGCTTTCATACTCAAGAAGAAAGTTCCCAGCTTGATTTTACAGACGGAGAACGACTCAGGCAAATTCACAGCAAAAATATTGTCGATTGGAGCCACTCTCTTGGTGGATCTGAAATGCTTGAAGCAGATGGGTTTATTGCCAAAGGCGATTCCTATAAAAAATCTAAAAGAAAGCTCTACATAAAAACCGCTGACTGTGCGCCTTTATTTTATATAGATCGCGAAAGTGAATGCGTTGCCGCTCTTCATGCAGGATGGAGAGGCCTTGCTCAAGGCATACACTTGATCCCCTTTCAGCGTGGATTCAATCCCAAAACAACCTGGGTTTGGTGTGGGCCATGCCTTAACGGAACCACCTTCGAAGTAGGCTCAGATATGTGGTCCCAATTTTCGCCTAAAGATCAAAATGAATTTTTTGTGAGTAAAATCGGACAACAGACTGCAGGTGACCAGAAAAAATTCTTTAATTCCTGGAATTTTATCGAAAAGTCTTTAAAAAATTTAAACATCGAACTTTTTTATAATGTTGAAGTCGATACCTTTAACCATCCACTCTACGCTTCTTATCGAAGATGGAAAAGATCTGGATCTCCTGGATTACTTCAACACAACTATTCTTGGATTTCTTTTATCTGAACAAGATCTGCTTTCAAAATTTGCCCTTCACATTGCAAAGCGGATTGAAGAGAAGAAGCGTCAGGCTCTAGAGAGTAGAGAAACTCTCTGAGTTTTCTATCTTTTAAATGTAACTCATATTTAGAAGAAAGTTTTTTTTTGTAACCTTCAAGAGAACCTGAAGCCAAAGCTCTTTGATCTGGAAGATTGTAAAAAGGAATCTTTCTCATCTGTGAAGAACCGTCTTGAAACGCTAATTTCACATCAAAAGAATTTAGAGAACAGCTTTGAACTAAAACAGGTCCACGTAAGGCTATAGGAGAAGAAGGGTTATATATATTCTCAACTTTTTTCTTATTTAAATTTCTTGCTCGATCAAGAGCAAGAATTTCAATTTCTTTTTTTGATTTTATAATGTCACTTGCCTCAACAAAACTCTGGCATCGAAAAAGGTCTCCCTTTAAAAAAGTGCATTTTGCAGGATTATCTGCAACCCTCATTTTTGTAAGATCGGGATGAGAATCCTGAACATCAAAAGAGACCATTGTTCCTTTAGCTCTTTTTTGAGAAAGGACATTGGCAATCGTTGGACTCCGAGTATCTATACTTAGGCCCTCTACTTTTAGTTGTTTGTTTAATTGAACGAGTGACTCTAAAAAGCTATTTTTTTTCAGCTTCCAATCAGCTGGCTTATTTATAAAAAAATGCTGTCGGCCACCTGTTTTAGATCGAACAACAATATCAAAAGCTAAAGTCGGATGAATCGCGGAATTGGGAATTATGTAAGGAATATCAAAAGTGTTTTCGGAACTCAGAGTATTCGTAATTCCCTCATAATGAGACACCCCTCTATTCCATGTTTCAAGTATGACACTTTCAACTGACTCTGGTTGAACGGACTTCATACGAAAAAATATAGTCTGACCAACTTTTAAAACAGTTTTTTCTTGAATCAAGTTACCTTTTTCATCCGCAAGAGAAATACTTACAGAAGGATTGGCCCAAGCAGAAAAGATAAAACACAAAGAAAATAAAAAGCGAACTCCCACCCTAGTTCGATTATAACCTTAAAGTCCGCGTTTACGACGTACAAGAACCGACAATCCCCAAAGCGCCAAAGATCCAACAATCATCCCCGCTGCTTGCCATTTAATGATTTGAGAGAGTCCCCATTCAATAGCAGGGGTGCAATCCACGCCTGGAGAAAAGGGAGGCTTTGAGTACCAAACAATAAGCTTTGGTGCAAAAAAAGACATACACACATAGCCCAAAATGATTCCTAAAAAAATGAGGTAAAAGGTTCCTCTACGTTGTTCAGACATATGAAACTTCTAATCTTGATCGGATCATAAATCCAGAATATCAGTTAAAATACCCTTGAGGACCCCTTCAAAAAAGCTGCGCTATCAAATCTTTTATGAAACATTTTAGATACTTATTATTTTTCTTCACTTTACTCACTTTCAAACAAGCTTTTTGTATCTCGCCCCATTTTGTTAAAAGCTGCAAAGAAGAACTTTCTCGAATTGCCTCATATGCTTCTCATGTGAACTCTCAACTAAGGCCAACATTCGTTCGCTCCAATAACTATACAAAACCTGACTCCGATCCAACTGATTTTTGGCTCGAAGCTCACAATAATCCTAGTGTTTTTTATTCTGCTTTAAACTACCGTCTTGATCATCTTAAAAGCATCACTCCCCAATACACTAAAACTCTCCACAGACTAGAAAGCAAAAACGAAATTGACCAAAGCCTTGCAAAAGAAATTGCAACTCTTGAATCTGATCCTCTCTTAAGCTCCATTCTGGATGAACATGCAGCGATTCCTAATATTGAAAAACATCTCTTAGATCGCTTCAATGAAAACTCAAAAGACATCTATCAAAAGAGTGTGTCTAAATTCAAAAGCGCTTCTGAACCCATTCTAGAACTTAGAAAACGATTAAAAGAAAAGCTTTCGCTAGGACACTTGTCAGTTTCTGAAGCG
Source organism: bacterium (assembly GCA_037137635.1). Taxonomy (GTDB): domain Bacteria; phylum Bdellovibrionota; class UBA2428; order UBA2428; family UBA2428; genus CANIGN01. Next base: position 11,880 of record JBAXJW010000003.1, read on the forward strand.
AAACTTCTTCTCGAACAATGGACCCGTATTCATAACGAAACAGATCTTCATCCAGACAGTTTACCCGACTGGATCACGGGTGCAGATTCTTCTCTAAAGTCTTCTAACAATTACCTAGACCCTGAATCAGGGCATCAAATAGGATACGGAGCAAGCCCTTTGAGAATTCTTGAAAACAGCCTTAAGGAACTTCCCCTCAAGGATGGAGACACTGTTCTTGATGTGGGCTCAGGATGGGGGCGAATTTTAATGGCAGGATCTATTTTACATCCAGAATTAAATTTTTCAGGTGTCGAATTTGTTCCCGAAAGAGCCGCTTACTTAAGCAAAGCTATTGAAAAAATGAAAGTACCCAATGCCCAGAACAAACAAATGGATGCCTCAGAAGCTGAAATTGAACCTGAGATACAAAAAGCAAAAGCAATTTTTCTTTTCAATTCTTTTACTCCACCTGCACTTAAACTTTTTATTGAAAGAACAAAGTCGGTCGTAAAAAATACTCACCAAAGCAAATATATCATTGCAGCAAATGAACAAATATTTCCTATTCCACTTGAGACGATGGGACTCAAAGCTATACGCAAAACCCAAGATCAACAAGGAAGGTTCAACCAATATACGATCTATAAAATAGATCCCTAAACTAAAAATCTTCTGTTCCAGTTTTGCCCAACGGACGAGTAAGCCTTCGCTTATCAAGATCGTACTTTTCGACTTTCATAATTAAACCTGCGCGACTGATACCCAACTCTTTTGCAAGGCGACTCTTGTTCCAACCTGTGCGACGAAGACCTTCGCGAATCATATCTCTTTCTAAATTCTCTAAAGCATCCTTGAGCTTGCCTTCAAGTCGAGCGCCTTGAACCTTAGGGCGATCTACAGATTCACGAATTCGAGAAGAGAGCATTTCAGGACCAACAAACTTTTCTGTACCTGCAAGAACCGTCACTCGCTCCATTTCGTTTTCAAGTTCACGAATATTACCAGGCCAATCAAAATCATAAAGTTTTTCAATCGCTCTTTTAGTAAGAACTTTTGGCTCCATTCCCTTTTCCTTAGAAGATTTCGCAAGAAAGTGTTCTGCTAAAAGAAGAATGTCTTCCTTTCTATCTTTAAGAGCAGGAACCGTTATCCCAATCACGGCTAAACGATAAAATAAGTCTTGCCTAAAGCTTCCGTCTTCAACCATCGTTTTGAGATCCCGGTTAGTCGCTGCAACAATTCGAACTTTTGTTTTTTTAACGTCTGTTCCACCCACAGGAGTGTAGGTTCCATCTTGAAGAACTCGTAAAAGCTTTACTTGCATCGCTTGAGAAACATCCCCAATTTCATCCATAAAGAGAGTTCCGCCATTTGCCATTTCAAAACAACCCTTACGATCACGAATAGCTCCTGTAAAAGATCCCTTTACGTGACCAAAAAGTTCGCTTTCCAACAAATTGTCGTTGAAAGCTGCACAGTTAAGAGGAAAAAAGACTTTATCTTTAAGTGGAGAATTGAAGTGAATTGCTTTTGCGATCAACTCCTTACCTGTTCCGTTTTTACCTTGAATAAGAACAGTGCTTTCAGAAGCTTTAATTTTATCTAGAAGAGAATAAAGCTCCTGCATTGGCTTACTTTTTCCAATCATGCTCTCATAGCGGTAACGGCCACCTAATTGCTGATTGAGTTCTTCAATACGATTATCTCGAGAAGATATTTCTTTGTGGAGAGTCACAATTTCTTGGGCAACCAATTCAGATAACTCTCTAAAGTATTGGACTTCGGCAACTAAAATATTTTTTAATCCTCGATAAGCTTCTTGAGCTTCGCCTTCGCTAAAGCCTAGCACTTTAGCCTGAGCAAGATATTCAGAACCAGCTTTTTCACTTGGCTCTTTGCGATAACCAAGAGCCACAACAGCTCCAAAGTATTCTTCATCCACAACAATAGGAATTGCAAGTCCTTCGACGGTGGGAAGAAAAACAAATTCATGAAAACGTAAATTACTTTTCATAAGCTGTGAATTAACTTTCTCAACAGTTTGTGAAAGATATTCCCAACCCACGTCGTTATTCAGAACTTTTTTCATTAAAAAATTAGCTCGAGGAGATTCATCGCCTTTAAAAGAGTTTCGAATTTTTCCTTGATCATCGACCAGAAGAATGTCGACAGAAAACCAACTCCCAATGACTTCCCTAATTTTTCTGACTACGTGTATACGCTCGAAATCTTCCCATTGTATTGAACTCATACATTTCTCCCTGAGCAATTTTTCGGCACTTGTGCCAAAAAACTTTACATGAATAAAGAGTGGATACCAGAATTCATACAATAAATGGAAGTTCCTGAAGCGTTACAGACACTTAGTAAGTTGTGTGAAAAAAAGACACAATATTAACTTTTAGTTAAGTTAGACACTTAAGAAACCTGTGTTTTCTAAAAATTTCTTATATTGAAAGACCAGAAGATTGAATTTCTCGTTTCATATCTTCGGCCATTTCAGGCTGATAAACTGCAAACTTTTGGATAAACTGTTTTCGAATATTTTTATCTTGAGCATTTTTAATAGAGGAATAAGTCAAACTGTATTGCTCCTCTGGATCGTGAGTGTTTTGCATAATAAAATCATGTAAAAAACCCATATACACCATTTCATTTGAAGAGGGCACATTTTCTTCAAGGCGTTTACGAGCTAATTCAAGAGCTTCATCAGTCCTTCCCTCTGTCATGAACTTTGTAATTTCATTTCGAGTTGCTTCAAAATTACTTTCTCGAACAACTTCATGAGGAGAGTTTTTTTCTGAACGATCTTCAACAACATTCAACGAAGCCTGAGCTCTTTTATTTTCAAAAACTTCTAAATTTGGCCTGTATTCAGTTTTAATTTTTTGAAGAGTGACTGTTTCAACATGAGTATCTTCAGCTGTTGGATTTCTCTCAAGGTTTTTCACAAAAGAAGCTCGATAATCAAACCCTTTTGAATAAGAAAATGAGAAGTCTACTTTCATCCACAAGAAAAACCCTGTAACCATCAAGGCGATGATTGATAAGTTTTTAAGTGTTATGTCATGGTTTTCCAAGAATAGCCCTTCCCTTTCTCTTCTTAAGACTGCAAGAGAAAGGCCAGGCCAAAAGCTTTATAGAGCCTCTAGAAGGGCTTTATTTGAAGTTATTTTATGGGATTGTCTAAACTTTAGTCACTCACCCGCACGAACCTTGTTGAGAGTTGAGGTCGTTGAATACCCCTCCACAAAGGGAATGGTCACAACTTTTGCTCCCATTGAGTGAAGGAGTTTATATTCAGGCAAGCTTTCCACCTGATAATCGCCTCCTTTCACATGAATGTGTGGAGCAACTTTTTGAAGAAACTCATTGGGAAGAGATTCTTCAAATATAAAAACAAAATCAACACTTTTAAGCTGACTAATCAAATAAGCTCTATCGTGAGCTTTATTCAGAGGGCGACCCTCTCCCTTTAAAGACTTCACACTTTCATCAGAATTGATCCCAACAACTAGAACGTCTCCTAATTTTTTAGCTTCTTGTAAATAATAAGCGTGGCCCCGATGAAGGATATCAAAACAACCATTTGTAGTGATAATTTTTTTTCCTTCTTTTTTTAGCTTTTCAATTTGAGGAATCACTTCACTTAATTTCATTTTTTACTTCCTTCCAAGCTAAAACATAAGCTGAAACAACGGCCGTCGGAACTCTTAAGATATGCGGCCCTAAAGAAAAAACTGTACTCTGCTTACGCAAAGCCACCCTCTCTTCTTCTGACCAACCACCTTCAGGACCAATAAAGATTGAAAGTTTATTTAAAGGAACTAAAGAATTGTTTTTTTCAGAGCCCCAAATAATTCCCGCACTTGTTTCATCTGCAAAAATACATACGTCTTCTTGAGCTTCTTGAAGAGCTCTTGAAAAATCAACCATCTCTTCCTTCATTTCTGGAGCAAAGAAACGGCCACACTGCAAGCAACTGGCTTCTACGATTCTTTTTAATCGGCTAAAGTTGAGTTCTTTATTTTTTGGATATTGTACGTGCTTTGAGCGCAAAAGATGAATGACATCATACCCCGTTTCAGTTGCTTGCTCGATGGCCTGCTCAAGAGCGGGGCCAAGAGGAGCTGCTAAATAAAGATGTGTTTTTACTGGTGGCTCAGGTTTTTGAATGTTCTCAACAAAAGAAAGCTCTAACGGTCGAGTTGCACTTATTTTATATTTTGCAGCCATTCCGGAAAAATTTAGAAAAGCAATTTGCTCTCCCAAATCCGGCCGTAATGCACGTAAGTGTTTAAGGTAATTTGGATTTAAATCATCTTCTCTGAGTAATAATTTTTTTTGAGAAGAATGATGGGGGTCATAAAGATAGATCACTGTACAACTGAACCTTTCCCTTGCCTTCTTTTTTTACTCTCAAAAGAGCCTGATCTGCATGAGAGACAATTTCTCTCTCTGATGAAGAACCAGGAAAAGAAGCAATTCCTCCGCTCAACGAAGCTCCCGATACGGATTTAATTTTCTCGATATATCGATTAGCTATAGGAAGGGCTGTTTGAGAATCAATTTCAGGCAAAATGATAACAAACTCATCTCCCCCGTAACGAGCAACCAAATCCATCTGTCGACATTCTTGAACAAAACAATCTGCTACTTTTTTAAGAAGAGCATCTCCCTCTAAGTGTCCCCTTTGATCGTTAATCTCTTTAAAATTATCAATATCAAACATCATCACAGAAAGGGGCCTTTGAAAACGCTTGGCACGACTCATCTCAGCCCTCAGACGATCCCAAAAATGTCTTTGATTAAAAACACCCGTCACAGAGTCAATAAGAGCCAAATGTCTCAAGCGTTGATTTTCTTCTTCAATTGTTTTTTCAATCAAAGCACTTTGAACGGTCTCAAGTAAATCAGAGCGAGTATAAGGTTTTGCAAGAACCTTATCTACACGTGCCTGATTCCAAGCCTCTTCTGTATCCACAAGGGCTGCAAAAGCACTGATTAAAACTCTTTTGGCACGAGGTTGAATCTCAATAGATTTCTTAAGAAATTCAATCCCATTCATCAGAGGCATTTGATAATCACTTAAAATAAGTGCGAATTCTTTTTCACCCAAAGATTTCAAGGCTTCTTGTGGCGATGAAAAAGTAGTGACTGAATAATCTTTTAAATGTTCTTGCATCAAAAAAAGAGCATCTTTATCATCATCCACGATCAAAAGAGGATACTGAGCAAGCTCTGGCCTTTTCATTCATTCTTATTTCAACATATTGAGTCTTAAATCGCTAGATTGAAAATTCTTCATTTTACAGCCCTTATAAGATCTCGCCAGAATCCAACTGAACTTTGATCGATGTGCACATTTTGACCCATGGCTAGGATTTTCTTGGCTCTATACAGAGGGAGGACATAAGCTTCCTCTCGGTTGATCTCCTCTAAGCTTTGCTCTGCACCACTTTTAAGATCTGAAAAAATGGGGTCAATTTTGGAATTTGTAATACCCAAGCGATTTCCTATAGAGGAGAACAAAGCTTCCAAATTCTGAACATGTCCAACATCCACATAGAAAAAATAGGCTTCAAAGTTTTGTGAATTAATGGTTTTCATGAATGTTGCAAACTCAAGAGGCCTTATCTTGAGTGTCACTCCTTTAGATTTTAGATCTTGAGCAAGAAGAGTTAAAAACTGAAGCGTACTTTCATCAGCAATGCAGCTTAGCTCTAGTTTAAGAGATGAGGCGCTAGACTTTGCATCGATTTTATTAGTTTTTATTTTAGTAAGATTCGTTTTTTCAAAAATTTGAAAACTTGGATCCACATCCTTTCCCCAAAACTTTGAAATCAAATCTGATTCAAACAAAAAAGACTGTATCTGCTTGCGAATATCTTTGTTAATTTTTTTTTCGTGGAATCCAACGTAATGCAAAACACTTGAAGGATTTCGGTAGACTCTTAAAAGAGGATTTTTTTCAAATGATAATATCCTTGTATGAGAAAAATTCTCTAATAAAAAATCTACATTTCCCGACATGAGCGCTAAGTCCCTTAACCATGGATCACGGAGTGTTCGGTATCGAATTTCTGAAAAAGATCTTTCACCTTTGTAAAAAGGATTAGCAGAAAGAATAAGGTCCTTAGCTTTTTGAATTTGAATTTTATAAGGGCCACTTCCTATGGGGATCTTCTCATAAAGAGTTGAAGGCTCATAAATTCGAAGCATTGACCCCATTCTCTTCAAAAGGTCAGGAGACGGATGATAGGTTTTTATCCTCAACTCACGACCCACACATTCAACTGAGCTGATATCTTTCAATCGAAGACCAATAAGGCTCTTGCTTTTTTGAGCTTCCCTTAAATTTACAAGAATGTCTTCACAGGTAAGTTTTTTTGAATTTGAATAAGTTGATTCCTTTATCTGCAATCGCCACTCTGCAGCTAAATAATTTGCAGATTCCACTAAATCAGGTTCCATGCTTCCATCGACCTTTTTATAAAATAAGGACTGTGAAAAAAGCTCGTTTAAAGCAAAAGCATTTTTATCGAGTGACGTCAGGAGATTAAAATCTTTAATTTCATTCTCAACTCCATAAATAAGAGTTTGAGAAAAGCCAATTTTCAGCGCAGACAAAAAGACACCAATGACTAAAATATGCTTTAATGAGAGCAATGAATTTTTTTCGAAAAGTTGGACTGCTTTTGGGGCTATTTCTTTCATTTAACCTCTCTTTTTTGTTGCAAGCTGCAACCCCAGTCTACAAAGAAGTTCTTTCAAAACAACTTGATTATATTTTTAAAGACGACAAACTTAAAAAAACAAAGATTGGCGTTTCTGTTTACTCTCTGAGTCGCAACGAAGCCCTCTATGACTTTAATTCCGGTGAAGCACTCTCTCCGGCCTCTACGATTAAAATTCTTACATCATATGTAGCTCTCAAAAGACTTGGTACTGATTTTACAGTTAAAACCTACCTTCTAACTAATGGGAAAATTGAAAATGGTATTTTAAATGGAAATCTCTACTTCAAAGGTGGCGGTGATCCAGGTCTTGTCACCGAAAGATTATATTTAATGGCTGAAGAGCTTCAAAGATGGGATATTAAAAAAATTAAAGGTGATTTGATTGTAGATGATTCTATTTTTTCAACTCAAGGAGACGAAAATCGAATTATAGATAATGCTCTCGATCGTCCCTACAATGCGCCCGTAAATGGACTTTCCTTTAACTACAACACAACAACGGTTTACTTTAGACCCTCTTCTATCATTGGTGAAAAAATTCGGGTTTATCCTGCTCCTGATACGGGATTTATTGAAATCGAAAATCGGGCGAAAACTATTAAAGGATCTCAAAACTCTCTTCAAGCAAGTAGACAAAATATCCGAGGAAAAGAAGTTTTAATTGTAAATGGAAGCTTGGGAATAAACGCTGGGGAACAAAGAAGTTATTTTAATATTGACCAAGGAGCCCTCTATGCTGGCCATGCTCTTAGGATGATGCTTCGAGAAAAAAACATTTCTCTGAGTGGATCTATCAAAAAAGGATCAACTCCTTCTCAAGCAAAGCAATTAGTTGAATTCAATAGCCAACAACTCAGAGAAATCGTTCTTCTAATGAATAAATTCTCCAATAATTTTATGGCCGATTCTCTTGTTAAAATGATTGGAATCGAGGCAAAGGGAGGAGCTGGTTCCCTTTCAAAAGGCCTCGATGTTTTACGTGAAGAAGCAACGGCTCTAGGAATTAACAAAAATGGTTTTCAAATCACATCTGGTTCCGGACTTGCTCGTGAAAACAGAATCTGTGCACAACAATTTATCGATATTTTTAAATCCGCTTACAATAACTTTACTATTTTTCCAGAACTCATGAGCTCTCTCCCGATTGCTTCTGTTGATGGAACCCTTAAGAAAAGAATGAAAGACAGTGCGGCTGCTAAAAGATTACGAGGAAAGACGGGAACGATTGCGGGAGTTTCTACCTTAGTGGGAGTTGTTCAGAGTAAAGGTGGAGAATTACTTGCCTATGCAGTGCTTCTCAACGATCAAACAGCTGAACCTGGTTCGCTTAAGCCTTGGCAAAACTATCTTGGTCAGGCACTCTCAGACTTTAATAGACAAGCTGGAGCGGAATAAAAAAGATGAGCGAAAATAAATTTATTTGGTCACCTCTCGGTGGCCTTGGTGAAGTGGGAATGAACTGCATGGTTTTTCAATTTGGAAAAACTAAAATCCCCGTTGATGCAGGAGTTGTCTTTGCAGATGACAACGATTACGGCGTTGATGCTGTTTATCCTGACTTTCGAAAATTACTCAGCCAAAACATCAAACAATGGCTCATTACACACGGACACGAAGATCATATCGGCGCCGTGCCCGCAGTTTTGCATCTTTGTAAAAACCTAAATATAGAAGCTCCACATTTTTATGCCCCCCCTCTTGCTTATGCGCTTTTAAATCAAAAGCTTTCAGATTCTCGTTACACTGGAATTCAAAAGTATCGAGACAATATTCACGTTGTAGAACCAGGATCTGAACTCACTTTTGATGATGTGAGGGTTAAATTCATTGAAATCAGACACAGCACCCTTGAAAGCTGCTCTCTTGCTTTTCAATGGAAAAACTTAAAAGCTGTTCACTCTGCAGATTTCAAGCTGGATTATCACGAGTTTGAAGATGGAAACATCTCCCTCAAGTCATTTGATATCTTTAAGGGTGAAAAAGCTGACTTTCTTTTTATGGACAGTACCAATTCTGAAAGTAGTGGTCAGAGCACTTCAGAAATCGAAATCAAAGATAATCTTGAGAAAGTCATCAAAGAAACTGAAGGCCGCCTCTTTGTGACTCTTTTCTCATCCAACGTTTACCGGGTTGCACTCATTGCTCATTTAGCTGAAAAATGTGGGCGAAGAGTTGTTCTTGCTGGTCGCTCCATGAGGCAAACGTATCAAGCTGCCAAGACACTGGGACTTTTAAAAAAATGTCCTCCCTTTAATGAAACAACTCTCATCGAGGCCGAAGAAAGCGTAAATCTTGATCCACGCAAAGTCCTTGTCATCTGCAGTGGATCTCAAGGTGAATTCAGAAGTGTGCTTTCTAAAATAGCTTCTGCGAGTCATCCGATTTTTAGACCCAACGAAAAAGACACTGTGTTATTTAGCAGTAAAATGATTCCCGGAAACGAGCGCACCATCATGCGATTAATCGACGGACTTCTTCAACATGACATTCAAGTTCTATGGGGAGATAAAGCTGAAGAGAAAATTGGCGGTCCCATTCATGCCAGCGGGCATGGAAGAGCCGAAGAATTAAAAGAACTCGTTCGCTTTATCAAGCCTTCAAGAGTGATCCCTGTCCACGGAGCGCTTCATCAACTCAAAGCCACAGAAGAACTCGTAAAAGAAGTTTCCGACGAATTAAAAACTCCTATCGAAACAACTATTGCCCTGAACAATTCAAAACTTGAATTTGAATACACAGGGAGTAAGTGGGATTTAGTTGATCATCATTTTGAAACCATTCCTCAAGAAAAATTTCTTCGATTTGAATACTTCGACTCTCCTAGTAGAGATTTTTTCTTAAAAAGTAGAAAATTCGCAGCTGATGGCGGTTGTCTCTCTGTTGCGATTAGCCCTTTGGGGAATGTGCAAGTAGAGATGAAGGGAGTTGTTCCAGAAAACTATAATTTTACGAATGAAGTTTCTAAAGAAAAAATTCTTTCAGAAATAGAAAACTTCGCTTCACACAAAATTAAAATTCTTGAGAAAGCTGGCGACCTTCGTCCTGCGAAACTTCCATCCATCAAACAAGCTCTTGAAGAAGAACTGGCTCGAATGGTTAAAAAGCAAACGGGAAGTCGTCCGCTAGTTTTTGTTCACTTCGCCCAATGAGTTCATAATGAAAGCACTTATTCAACGTGTTCGAGGTCGAACAGAAATTCAAATAAAAGAAGAACAAAAGAATACTATCCACTCATTTGAAGGAGTCGGCCTTGTGGTTCTTCTAGGATGGCTTGAAAGTGATCTTTCTCATAAAGAACTTGAAAAAGCCGAGGACTGGATCCTATCGCGAATTTTAGGCCTACGAATATTTGAAGATCCTAGTGGAAAGATGAATCTGTCTCTCGATGATTACGCTCAAACAAATAAAATAGAATCGGGCATCCTTTGGGTTTCTCAATTTACCTTGGGAGCTGAACTTGAATCAGGCTTTCGCCCTTCTTTTACAAAAGCGATGAAGCCAGAGCTTGCAAAAGATAAATACGAAAAATTTTGTCAAAAAGTTCGATCAACTTCAAAACATAAAAATATTTTTGGGCAATTTGGAGCTGACATGAATTTAAGCTTTACGAATTGGGGACCAGTCACTCTTCTTTTAGAAAAATAACTTATTTTTTTTCTTCTTCTTGAATATTAAACTCAGGAGTTTTTTGAGTTCCTTCTCGAACAAGAGACATCGTCTTTAATATTCCCCGAGCCTGTAAAAACATATAATCATTCTCAAGACCTGCTGAAATTCTCTGTTGAGCGCTTACAATTATAGAATTCTTATCTTTTTCCTTTTCTTCATTTTCAAAATGGCCTTCAAGATCTTTCTCGCGAATTGTTTTGTTATGATCTTTTATGCTTTTAAATGTTTTCTCGTCGACATAATCCAAAGGAACATCTGGCTCTATCCCCTTAGCCTGAATCGATCTTCCTGAAGGAGTGTAGTAACGAGCCACTGTAAGTTTTAATCCCGCATCATTATTCAATGGTATGACAGATTGAACGGAGCCCTTTCCAAAAGTTCGCTGTCCTGCGACGACTCCTCTCCCGTAGTCTTGTAAGGCTCCTGCTACGATTTCACTCGCAGAGGCTGAGCTTCCATCCACCAACACAACAAGAGGAAGCTTTGTGATTCTTCTTCCTCTCAGAGCATTTTCAACTTCACGTTTTTTCTTATCTCTTCCAATAGTATAAACAACTGGCCCCTCTTGTATAAAAAGGTTTGTGAGCTTAACAGCTTGATCCAGAAGACCTCCCGGATTACCTCGGAGATCCAAAACAATTCCTCTTAAAGATTTATTCGATTGTAAATTTTCAATGGCCTTTTCAGCATCTTTTGCTGTTTTTTCTCCAAAAGAAGTCACTCGGAGATATCCTGTGTCTTCATGAAAAAGAGTACTCTTGATAGTTGAAATACGAATAACATTTCGAACGATCGGAATTTCAATAGCTTTTCCATCGCGTTTAAAAGTAATCACAACTTTTGTTCCAGGCTTGCCCTTTAAAAGTGCCATTGCATCTTCAGTTGAAAGATCTTTGGTCATCTTAGAATCAATTCGAAAAATACGGTCTCCTGCCAAGACACCTGCTTTAAAAGCAGGTCCATCTTCAATAGGAGCAATGACTGTAAGATTTTTATCTTGAATCCCAAGCTCAATTCCCACTCCCCCAAACTCTCCTGAGGTATCGTCCTTGAAATCCTTGTACATTTTAGCAGGCATAAAAGCTGAATGAGGATCAAGAGTTCGCAACATTCCCCGAACAGCGCCGATGATTAATTCCTTTGAATCAACCTTATCAACATAATTTTCATCAATGAAGTGCATCACTCGTGCAAAAATTTCGAGCTCTTTATAAGGTGCCTTATCATTTTTATCTTCTGCATAAGCTTTCATGGAAAATGCGCATACAAGAGTGATAAATATATTTTTACTTAAAAAACGAGAAGACATCTCTTTCAAATTCTATCTCAAAATAAACGTCAGAATCTTGCCCAAACAGTTAAAATTACTAGCGCGTTACAGTGTTTCCGTTAGTGAAAGACATTGAATTTTCAGGAAAAAGTTTTTCAGGATCCACAGACTCACCTGATCTGCGAGCTTCAAAATAAAATTTATCTAGTGCCACACCTAAAACGAGACCTCGAGGAACTTTCATTCCCACCTTAATGGTTTTCGTAGAAAGTGGATCAAGGTTTCCATAAAGAGTAATAAATTGTGGGTTATGCTTCACGCCAACGACATAGCCCCTACCCTCTACGTATTCCGACAAAACAACTTCTCCAGCATGACAAACTTGCACAAAAGCTCCAAACGTATTTGCCCACCAAAGCCCTTGAGACTTAGATGAACTTGTTCCCAGCTCGGGATTTAAAGTTTGACCATATGTAAAAAGTTTAGAAAAAGTTCTAGGAGATTGAAGATCATTTTGTAGAGGAAAGTTTTGGCAGGATAATGGATCTGAAGATTTGCTCGTAAATTTATTATTTTTAAATTCAATCTCTTTTAAAGCGCTTCCAAGTTTCATTTCCCCTGAAAGATAATTGTTTTGCTTTTGCAAATGCTCCATCTGCAAAGCCTTCATCTTGATAGAGGCCTGTAAGAGATTTTTTAATTTTTCCCTAGATTTTGTGTTTTCTAGCCCCAAAAAATCCCCAGGCCCCTCAGAAGGTCCCATCTCTAATCTCATTTGTTTTTGAAGAAGAGTTTCCAAATCTTTTTTAGTTATTAAAAGATCCTTTTCAATTCCACCCGATAAATCTTTGTAGTGTTGCTCAATCGGACTCGGCTGAAGAACTCCTCTCACATCGCTGGGAGAATCCTCCAAAGCCTGAGGCATGGAAAAACATGGGGAAATAAAAAAAGTAGAAAATAGGGCTGTGATTACGAACGATTTTTTGAGGAGGCAATAAGTGGCCATGTTAAAAACGCCCCTACAACCGATGCGGCTGTTCCCATAAAAAGAATTTTCCATAAAGCATTCCATGAAAGCTCTTGTATAGGAGCTATCTTACCAAAAAGAATCGATGAGAGGGGGCCCAATCCATATCTTAAAAATAAAGCTGTCATAAAAAGACCGAAAGCTGAACCCAAAATTCCCATCACAACACTTTCGATAAGAAGCGGTGTAAAAATCCAACGCTTAGAAGCTCCAATCAGAGTTAAAGTCTCAACATCATCTCGCGAAGATTCAAAAGCAATTCGCGTAATATGACTTACAAGCAAAATAACAACCACAAAAACCACTGCAAAAAGCAAATTGCTCCAACTCAGTAAAAGGCCTGAAGATCCCTTCGAAAGCTCACCACTCCAAAGCTCACCACCCAAATCAATATCAATCACACCTTCCCAAGTTTTCATGCTCTCAATAGCGCTTTGAAGTTCTTTTTCAGGAACGGAGCCCTGCATCTTCACTCTATAAGTGTTGGGAAGACTTTTTTCACTCAAAGAAGAAGTCAAAGACTCTCCAAATTTGTCACGTAATATCTTGAGTGATTCTTCAGAAGAAACTTTTTGCAAAGAAGCAACCCAAGAAAATTGCTTTAACTGAGATTCAATCAAAGAGGCCTTTTCGTTAAAAAGAGACCCATCAACAAAAACGCTCATCTCGCCTTCTTGTGAACCCTTTGCAGCATGCATCAAACGCAAATTATCAGAAAGTGCCCAAAACCCTCCTAAAAGACCAAGGCAAAAAGCAATTGCAAGTAAAGTGAGGAGGTTAGAGAAGGGTCGAGTTTTAAAGTGATTCCAAACAATTTTTAAAATCATGCGTTACCCCAAAAATTAGGCGTCTTAAATCTTTGATCACTTGCAGGATGACTATCAGCAGGGAGTTTGCCGGATACGAGCTCTAAAACTCTTCCTCCAAAATCACGAACCAAAGTCATATCATGCGTTGCAAACAAAACAGTCGAGCCTCGGGCTCTCAAATCTCTCAACATGCGAACAAGCTGACGACTTGTTGGAGGATCAAGATTCCCTGTTGGTTCATCGGCCAAAATAAGCTGAGGAGCTCGAATCAAAGCACGAGCGATTGCAACCCTTTGCTTTTCTCCCCCACTTAGACTCGCCACACGAGAAAAAGCGATATGGGTTAAATCCATAATTTGAAGCATTTCTGCGACTCTCTTGCGCTTAGCCTCAGAAGACAGTGACGTCCAGGTAAGAGGCAAGACAATATTTTCAGATACATTGAGCGAATTTAATAAACGATGATCCTGAAGGATGATTCCAATATCTCTTCTCAGGGTACGACGCGAAGAATCTCCCATTTTATGAACGGGCTGACCCATGACAAATATTTCTCCACGACTGGGGCGAGACAATCCCATGATCATTTTTAAAAGAGTTGTTTTTCCTGAACCAGAGGCACCAGTTAAAAAAACAAACTCACCTGGATTTAAGCGCAAGTGGATGCCTGAAAGAGTCTTTGTCCCCGTATCAGAAAATTCTTTTTCAAGATCTTTGATTTCTATGACATACGGGCTCGTATTTACCTTGCTTGCGGCCATAGCTTCTATTCATTAGGATAAGTTCTGCAATTCACTATGTCCACATCAGCGAAAAAAGAACCGAGCAAAGAGATCACCCACAAGATTGCTCAAAAGCTCGTCCATGAACTCACCCAAAAATTAAATTCGTGGGCTGATGCCTATTATGCAGAGGATAATCCGCTTGTTCCTGATTCTATCTATGATGAAAGCCTCAAAAAACTAAGAGAGCTTGAAAGCGATTATCCCGATTTAAAACTTCCCGACAGCCCCACTCTTCGTGTGGGAGCTAAAGCCAGAGAACAATTTCAAAAAGTTGCTCATAAAGTTCCTATGCTTTCTCTATCCAACGTTTTCTCAATTGAAGAATTGAGCTCTTTTCTAGACCGCGCAGCTCGTCATATGGGAAGCACAGAAGTCCCCTTTCCCCTAACTTGCGAAGAAAAAATGGATGGGTTGGCGATTTCCCTCCACTACAAAAAAGGAATTTTTCAAAGAGGAGCTACACGAGGCGATGGCGAGACGGGCGAAGATGTCACTGAAAATCTTCGTACAATCAGAGACATCCCCCTAAAACTCAAAGGTCACTACCCAGATGAATTAGAAATAAGAGGAGAAGTTTACATTGAGCTCAAAGCCTTTGCACGATTGAATGAAAAACTTCAAAAAGAAGGAAAAAAACTTTTTGCTAATCCACGAAACGCTGCTGCTGGAAGTATTCGTCGTCTTGACTCAAGCATCACTGCCAAGATGCCTCTTCGTTTTTTTGCTTATCAAATCGTAAGCACTCCCTATGATCAAAGCGAGTCTCTTCAAAAGCTCTCTCAGTGGGGATTTCAAGTAAACTCTCATTGGAAAAGCTTTAGCGATCTTGCCGCCATTGAAAAAGCCGTCAAAGAATACGAAGAAATTCGCAAAAGCTCTAAGCGACCCTATGAATTTGATGGTCTCGTTTTCAAAGTAGACTCACACAAACTTCAACAAGAACTTGGATTTGTCACAAATTCTCCAAGATGGGCCGTGGCCTACAAATTACCTGCAATTGAAATGCTCACTCAAATTCAAAAAATTTCAGTGCAAGTTGGAAGAACAGGTGCCCTGACTCCCGTTGCCTACCTCAAACCCGTAAACGTAGGCGGAGTGATCGTTCAACGCGCTACCCTTCATAATCTCGATCAGATTCGCGCAAAAGATATTCGATGTGGAGATACTGTTTGGATTCGAAGAGCGGGCGATGTCATTCCTGAAATCATAAAAGTCGTAACTGAAGAGCGCCCTGCAAACTCAACTCCTTTCGACATGCCCTCCACTTGCCCTGAGTGTCACGAGAAAATCATTGCCACCAAAAGCCAACACAAATGCCCAAACACTCTTTGTCCTGCTCAAGCTCTGGAGAGACTGCGGCATTTTGCTTCTCGGGGAGCTATGGACATCGTGGGGCTTGGCGATGAGTGGATAGAAGAATTTTTTAATACTGGTCTTATTAAAAACCCTTCAGACTTTTATCAACTCAAAAACCATAAAGAAGAACTTCTTCAAAAAGAAGGTCTTGGTAAAAAATCAGTTGAAAAAATGCTTTCGGCGATTGAAAAATCAAAGAATCAAAGTGCTGCTCGTCTTTTGTTCGGCCTTGGAATCAATCACGTAGGCGAAAGAATTGCTTTAGATCTTCTTAATCACGCAGGCTCTTTTGGGGAATTAATTAAAATGGATTCTGAGCAACTGCTTTCCTGTTCAGGCATTGGACCAGAAATTGCTCAAAGCGTTTCTCAATACTTTTCCAAAAAAGAAGTTCAAGGTGAGGTTAAAAAATTACAAGACTTAGGGCTTACGGCTTTTAATGAAAAAATTGAAAAAGTAAGCGGTGGGCCTCTAAGCGGAAAAACTTTTGTCATCACAGGGACTCTCTCGACCGAAAGAGGTCTTCTCAAAAAAAGACTTGAATCCCTTGGGGCAAAAGTAAGCGATTCAGTCAGCAAGAAAACAAGCTATCTTCTAGCAGGAGAAAACGCGGGCTCCAAACTAACAAAAGCTCGTGAGTTTGGAATCCAAGTTTTATCTGAAACAGAATTAGAAAAGTTAATCAGTTAAAAAATCAATTTAAGATTTCTTTTGAAGGTAGGAATTACACCAGCCACCAGATGAAACAGGTCCTGCACTGATAATTTTGCATTTGCCCCATCCGTCGTTCAATTTTGAGTATTGAACGCAATTACTACAATTATTTCCCGCTTTGTATTTAGGAAATTTCTTAGCGTCAACAGTTGAAGCATCTTTCTTATAGCCCAAAGCTTTTGCCATGGGGTTTGTTTCTTCAACGGGCTTTGGGCCTGGAGGAGGAGTTGTATTTGCAGCAAATAAATTCTTAACCGATAAAAGTGCAGGAACCGCCACAAGTGAAGTTGAGAAAACTTGTAAGAACGAACGTCTTGAAATTTTA
>JBAXJW010000004.1:0-25896 GCA_037137635.1 bacterium
GAGTTTTCTTTTGTCTTTTCTTTTAACTTAGAAAACGGCCACATATCGTTATTCTACTCGCTCGTTCTTTTCTTGTATAAAATTAGAGACAAATCACAACGTAACGCGTTGAGCTGTGCGTCTTTTGACGCTTCGGTTTTCTCCTATGAAAAAATGAAAATATTTTTTTTAAAAAAGAAAAAAATAGGAATCAGGAAAAATAAAGCATCAAAAATTTGTCACCAGTTAAAGGGAATGCAGCTTTGCGAGCTTTTATAAATTTAGGTCAGCAATTTCTTCAGAGCGTATACCCATCAAATAGAGAATATCATCTAATTGACTGTGGTTGAGCCTGACGTCTGCAGCTTGCTGTGCTTTGGCTTTTGCTTGATAGGCAATTCCAAGTCCGGCGAGTTTGAGCATCTCAACATCGTTCGATCCGTCACCCACAGCAATGGTTTGCTCTGTCTGACACTGAAAGGCTTCGCACATGTCGCTCAGAATTTGCGCCTTTCGATGAGCATCCACAATAGGTCCGTCGACTTCGCCCGTAAAGACTCCTTCTTTAACTTGAAGGTGGTTAGCAAAAGAAAAGTCTAAATTAAATTGTTTTCTGAGATCACTTACAAAAAAATCAAAGCCACCGCTCACAAGACCAATCCGGCAACCAAGAAGATGAAGAATTTTAACAAGGCGCTCAACACCGGGGTTGGGTTTGATGTTTTGGAGCGCAGCTTTAGCTTTCTCAATAGAAAGTCCTTTTAAAAGACGAACTCTTTCTTTAAGAGCTTGGCTAAAGTCGAGTTCACCATTCATTGCACGATGAGTAATTTGCGCAATTTCATGTTTTTTGCCCACAAGCGCGCCGAGTTCATCGATAATTTCGAAAGGAATAAACGTTGAATCAACATCAAAAAGAACGAGTCTTCTGTTTTTTCTAAAAATAGAATCTCTCTGAATAGAAAGGTCGCACTCAAGTTCAGCAGCTTTTTTGTAAAGCGAAACTTTAAGCGATTCCAAAAGAAGGCCAAAAGCTTTTTCATCTTTGTCGGGAGCTTTGCAGATGAGCTCAATTCCTTCGAGCCGTGCGTGAGAGAGTGTTTTGATTTCTCCAAGGTTGATTGATCTTTGAGCAAGCTCAGATGTGATTTGCGAAAGAGTTTCTGCAGTGATCTTACCAATGAGTGTCAGACACAATCCGTGGTTTGTGGGAGTTTTTTTATGTTTCGCTTCAAAGGGAATAATCTCAAATTTCATGTGGAGGCTTTGAGCCATGACGAGGAGTTCTTGGATAAGACTTGAGTTTGCGGGTACGTCCACAATTGCGGAGAGATTCAAGAAGTCATGAAGTACGGATTGTCCAAGGTCGATTAAGTTTGCTCCGTGGTTGCTTAATTTTTGAGTGAGGGCCGCCGTAATTCCTGGTCCGTCACGTCCGCTTAGGTGAAGAATCATTCTTTCCACTCGGGTAGCTTACATTTGAGTGTCCTGATAGTCTATGTGCGTGAGTATAATTGATTCATTATTGCAGTTACATAATTCTGAATTTTTAAGTCAGATGATTGCTAACGGTGGTGTCCCAATTGTGACTTTTATTGTGTTTGCGGAAACGGGACTCCTCGCTGGATTTTTTTTGCCAGGTGATTCTTTGTTGATCACAGCGGGTGTTCTCACTTCAAGTTCTGCGATTGGGGGGCGACCTCTTCTTGATTTGAATTATCTTCTTGTGGCAACTGCTTTTGCGGCTCTTGTGGGAGATCAATGCGGATATTATTTGGGTCGAAACGGTGGACGCTTTGTAGAGCAAAAAGCAAAGCCACGAATTAAAAGTTTTTTAAAAGATGCTCGAGAGTTTTTTGCTGAATACGGAGCGAGTGCGATTATTTATGCTCATTTTATTCCGATCATGAGAACTTTTGTTCCCTTTGCAGCGGGATTGTCGAACATGCCCTATAAGCGTTTTTTGAAATTGAATATTTTGGGAGCTTTGGGGTGGGTCGTTTCTATGGTTTTGATAGGGCACTATTTAGGGAAGAGTTCTTTTGCTGATCAATTACATAAGATTCTACTGGTTGTGATCTTTGTTTCTCTTTTGCCTGTTGTTTTTACGGCTCTCAAAAAATATTTCAAAAATAAAAAAAGAACATCTACTTAAAGTTGAGTCTTGTACGTTTTTTCAAGATAACGAAAGCCTCGGTCAATAAGCTCTTTGTGTGTGTTGTCGAGAGTGCGTAAGGATTTGAGTTCTACTTTGATCTCACTAAAATCTTTTTCTGTAGATTTTTTCATCAAAGAAAGTTCAAGGATCTCGTAACGTAAAAGCCAGTCGCGAGGATAATTCTTGAGAGTTTGGATAATTCCTTTGACTTCGTTGAGATCAGAGTTTTTTTCTCGAATGTTTCGCACTTTTTGATACAAATCATTCAATTCCCTTTGTTCTGTTGAGAGTTGGCTCACGTGGGGAGTGCTAGTGTAGCTTCCGTCCCAAGTTGCGGAAATGAAAATGGCTCTGTCTGCAGGCCCACCAAATACAGAGCTTACATTGTGTGCGGAACTCAATATGTAGTCTTTGTCGTTTGCTTTCATCCAAACACAAGAAGATTTTTCAAAAGAAATGATTTTGTGAACTTTTCCTTCGATTTTCATTCCGTACTTTGATTGAAGGGAAATGTTTTTTCCTTCTTCGAGTTTTGTTCCTTTTTCAAAAGCATTTAAAATGACTTTGAAGTTTTGAGGAAGGGACTTCATCTCGAAGTCTTTAATTTCTTTGTTTTCAAAACAAAATTGCAAGGGAGCTTGCAGATCAAAAAAGCTCACATCGGAATCTCCGTGAACACCAAAGTTTTTAACGCTTCCAGAAAGCTGTAATCCATCTTCGAGTTGAGCTGTGCAGGTGTTGTCAGCAATTCGAGCCTTACTCAAGCCCAAAACTCCACCAATACGATAAGCCATCGTAGTAGCATAACGTTCTAAGACTTTTGTCGCTTCTTCGAAACTTGTTGCAACGTAAAGTTGAGGTTGAGGTCGGGTGATATCAAAGCTCATATTTACGCAATCTTCCGTGAGCGGAACTTTCACAACGTTTGGATCAAAGCAGTGAAACGATTCTCCCAGCGAAGAAAGAAGGCCTGCGCCGTAAAGTTTGAAATTGTTTGGATCGCCGACAAGACCATATTCAATCGTCCACCATGCCATACGACTGAGTTCGGTCGCTTCTGAAAGATAATCGTTGGAGGCAAAAGCTTTTTCAAAATTCTTTTGAGCACGATCAATTTCTTCTTGAGTGCTTGTGGGCTTTTCTTTGATATCTGAGAGGGTTTTGATGGCCTCGTAGAGAGCCATATCTTTTTTGCTAAAGATTGCTTTGATGGCGACTTCCCCATAGGCACGAACGTATTCATTATAATGAGGATCTGCCACAATTGGAGCATGGCCGGCTGCTTCATGCACAATATCAGGGGAGGGAGTGTAGGCGATATTTTCGAGTTTTCGAATTTCACATGCAATGGGCATAATTCCCAATGCTAGGAATTCCAAAAATACAGCGGGAGGAATGAATCCAGAAACGCCGACGGCACGCCAGCCAATTTTTTTGAGACGCTCATCCATTTCACTCACAAGAGGAATACGCTCTACGGAAATTCCTGTTTCGAGAAGTCCTTCAAGATATTTTTTATGAGCCGTTTCAGCAAAGAAATCACTCGCAATTTTCATAATGAATCGCCAAACTGCATTATCGATAGCCGAGTAAGCA
The DNA here is from genome assembly GCA_037137635.1 of bacterium. Lineage (GTDB taxonomy): Bacteria > Bdellovibrionota > UBA2428 > UBA2428 > UBA2428 > CANIGN01. Next base: position 3,734 of record JBAXJW010000004.1, read on the forward strand.
CTTGGGTTTTGTTGCGAAGTGTAGGGAATGAGGTGCTCGGGGATCTTGTCGAGGGCTTTGCGAGTAGGGAATGAAGAGGGTGCAGCGAAACTCATGGGCTCTAATATAGCTTGCTCTTTGAGCAGGTCTAGGTAGAGTCTTGAGAGATCGGGGCGTGAAAAGATATTGACGCTACGCAAGAAGGATGTTTCTCCCTTCTAAACAAAAAACCTAACAAGGAACAAGATGATCGCAAGAAATTGTCGATTTTAACAATAAATTAATCGAAATTAATTTAACATTATCTGAATAATTCCGACCTTAAAGAGGTAGGAGGAAATAAATATGAAATATGTACTTTTGACTTTGGTTTTCTTAGCGACGGCTTGCTCATCTATTGATCGAAGCACAGCTTCAGAAATCAAACGTGATCATCCACTTCCAAGTGAACGTAGTGCGTTTTAAGAGATTCTGCTAGTTTTGGTTAGAATGCAAAACGATCATTCACAAAAAGAAATGCTTTGGAATAAGGCGTGTGAAGCCCGTGAAAAGGCTTACGCGCCTTATTCTCGTTTTTTCGTGGGAGCTGCGATTGAGACCGATAAGGGCAAGGTATTTGCAGGTTGTAATGTTGAAAACGCCTCTTATGGAGCAACAATTTGTGCAGAACGAGTGGCTATTCTGAAAGCCGTCTCTGAAGGTCCGTTGAAGATTCTACGAGTGGCCATTGTGGCAGATTCTAAGGGAAATGCGGTTCCTCCCTGTGGAATGTGTTTGCAGGTGATGGCTGAATTTTGTAATGCAAATACTGAAGTGATTCTTGGAACGCCTCAGAAAATAGAAAAGGTGTATAAATTTGCCGACTTGTTGCCGGCAGCTTTTTCAAAAGATTTCTTATAAATGAAAAAACTTTCTTTAATTTCTTTCTTTTTAAGCTCTTTTCTCTTTGCAGATGATCCTGCGGACATACAACTCATTCAAACTCTTAAAGTTAAAACTTTTCCGAATATTATTTTAAAAGTTCAAGCGAACGGCTTGCAGATTGGCGAAAATATTTTTGCTTTCGATGAGGAATTTGGCAAATGGGTGGTTCGTTCCACCTCAAATAAATTTGTGGGTTACTACAATGAACTCAGTCGAAAGTGGATTCGTTACGACGTCAAAGCGGAGCGTTCGATCATTTTAAGTGCGGCTGTTTCTTATGACTTAGATTTTGATACGACTTCTCGCGATTCGATTTATGCTTTTCTCGTGGAAGACGAGAAAATTGTTCGTACTCGCTTAAAAGAAGTTGAGTTTGACCCAATTGATAAAACTATTTCAAATTACATATCTCTTAATTTCTTGCCTTCTCAAAAAGTTCGAAATGAACCCGGACCCGAGAGAGCTTATAGAGAGTGGATGGCGGGGCAGGTTGAAATCCTTCCGAAGAAAGAACCTCTTTCAAATATTCCTCGAATCACTTTTATGAGTAGTGTTGTGTCTCGCAATCAGCACGCTAAGAACGGACTCGTTCGTCAGACTTATTTCAGTTATCAAAATGTTTCGAGTTTAGTGGGGAACAGTGAAGAGGGATCTATTCGTGTTCTAAGACTCAAGCAAAGTCCAGTGAGTAACTTAAAGCCAAGTCCTCAAATTGTAGAACTCAGTGGTCAGCGAGTTTTTTATACAAACGGAACAGAAAGTCCTGTTTTGGTCGATTCACGAAGCATCAATTCAGAGCAAAAGACGATTCGAGTTCAAAACTTGTCTTTATAAAATTTTTTTATAAAATTCTGTAAATTCTAATTCAGATTTTTTTTCTCAAAGTAAGTTAAAAAACTTTTGCAGGCATCGGGTAGATGATCTCGGCTTTTAAATGCGAGTACGATTTTATAGTCAGTGAGCGGTATTTCCATTAGAGGTTCGAAGAATTTTCTTTTTGTACGGGAGTGAATGAAGTCGGGGATGAGTCCTACGCCTAAACCTGAATCGATGTAATCGAGTATAGATTCCCAGCTGCCCATGATTCCTCGAGTGTTGGGATATTTTTTGAATTGCTTAAAGTATTTTTTTTCAAAATCCCACGATTCAGGGCCTTCTTCTTTGATAAAGAAATCGGCTTCTTCCAGCCTGATAGGGCCTTTGGATATCAAAGTGTAACGACCTTTCACAAGATCGATAGATTCGTAGGGACGAATGCGCGAATCAAAAAGCACCGCTCCTAATGAAACTTGATCGCGACTCAGGTAATCGATCACTTTGCTTGTAGGAGCCAGTTGAGTCTTGAGAGCAACGTCGGGATTTTCTCGAACATAGTTGCCCAAGATGGGATTCATCAAATAATGAAAAACAGATCCGGTAGAAGCAATCTCGATATTTCCAACCGTCTTTCCGCCTTCTCGTTCAAGTTCGCCACGCAAAGATTCAGCAGCTTTAATAAGTTTCATCGCTTCATTGCGAAGCCTTTCTCCCTGAGGAGTCAGGCGAAATCTGTTTTTTTGGTGACTCAGGAGTTTGGTGTTGAGATTACGCTCGAGGGACTGAATTGCTTGGCTGATCGCTTGAGAAGAAACGTGGTTGATTTGTGCCGCGCTCAAAAGCGATTCACTCATCGCTGCATCGTAAAAATATTTAAGGTGATAAAGATTTAACACGATAGGCTCCGAGGACTTTATAGTGCCTCGACGCCTATCGCGCTAGTTTATTTTTATATTTGACGATCTAATAGTAAATTTCTTTTGATTTTACGCTTGATTCAATTTGCAAATTGTTAAAAGCGGATGCGGGATTAAACCAGCATTTAGGACGTAATCCTTTTTCAAATCCGGTTTCTTTCATGCATGCGCCTGTGAGTTGATCTGTGTTTGAAAAGTCTTGTGCAAAAGGAATTGTGCAAAGAGCGCCTTGAAAATAAGTGTCTAAGCGGCACTGAGCTTTGGGATGATTTTGGTAGATTCCGTTGTAAATCGCATCAGTGGGTGTTTCGAGTCTCACTTCTGGCGATCCTCCGAGAGTTGCTAAGACGTTGCCCAAAACTTTTCCTGCAAGGGCTGCTCTTTCGCAAATAAGTTGATCGCGTGTTTCTGTATACATTTGCGAGCAGCTAGATTTTGCAAGAGGATCATTGCTTTTGAATTGAGAAAGTTCTTCGTCATTCATAGAAGAAAAAATTCTCTTCATACATTTTGTTGTTCCAAAGTAATCGGATTGTCCTTCGACAGAAGCCCAGTTGCTTCCTCCAAAATAACTTGAATATTTAGGTTTACCCCCTAGATGGTGACCCGTTTCGTGGCAGGCAACGAGAAGAAAGCCATCGGCAGTCATGAGTTCGTGACGAGCAAGACCACCGTACATATTGAGAACCCATGATTGTCCGATTTGTTCGGCGCTTGCGTTGACTGTTCCGTCCGTCCAAAGACGATTGATTTGAAGCGTGCCGCCTCTTTCAGCAATCAAGGGAGCGTAGGTTGTTTGAATTTTATCAAGAACGGAGTTGAATTGTTCTTCGGTCATTCCAGTTGTTTCGCTTTGAAACATGCTGACAGGAATGTAGCGATCGTTTTGCGGTGCAAATCCAGAGCATAAAGTTTTTTGATGGATAGAAGATGCTGATAAAGCAAATGTGAATGCCGAAAATAAAAATTGATTTTTCATTGTTTGGAGCCTCCCCTTGGCTGTGATTTTTTAATTTTGAAAGAAGTCTGGCGAAAAGATGACTTAAATTGTCTAAAGAGGCGTAAGAAATCTGACGGATTCAGGTTCTAAGTTAAAAGTGTTTTGTCTAGTTTTATGAATGAGAAGACAGTGCGCGAAATCCAAAACTCATGAGTGCGATATCTGCGATGATATGACTGATCCAAACAGCGGTGAGTGACTTTTCTTTTTCATAAAGTTTTGTCCAAATATATCCCGCTACTAAAACTCCAAAGCCCAGAAAAAAACCGAGTTTGAAATCAAAATAAAAAATCGTCACCACAAAGTGATGAAGAGAAAAGGCAAGGGCCACTAAGAGGTGGCGATAGCGAGGGATATATTTTTTGAAGGCCGCAAAAAGAAAAAACCTCCAATAAAATTCTTCTAAAAGAGAATGCGCAAGTGACAGAAGGATTGCGTAGAGCCAAAAGTAATTTTGGATATGAAGAGTTTGAATCTTGAGGGCAATTCGAGAAAAGGTTTCTTTTTGAAGGGTGTCTGGCAAGAATTCAAAAGCCCCCACGATACTCGCACCCATCAGAACTCCCACAAGCGTTCCGATCGCTATTTTTCGTTTTTTGTTATTTTGAAGATCGAGGTGTTCAGCAAAGTATTTCCAACTGAGAGGAAGTTTGAGAGCTTTCCAAAATAAAAACGGAGCCAAAAGAGTAAATCCTTTTGTAAAAATCAGCACGGCTTCAAAAAAGGGAAGGGGCTTTTGTGGCAAGAATGAATACAGGTTTCCCCAGAAGGGAAGCGTTGAACACAGAAAGAGCAATAGGTAGGGAGAGCTTGCTTTTTTCATGGGCTAACTCGATCCTCGTCTATAAGTTTTCAAGAATAAAGACTTTGTGCTTCCATGAGGGAAATATTGCCGTTGATATTCCTCTCTATTGATAGTTAAATGGGCCTCATAAATGGATCGTTGGACCGTTCAAAATAGTTCTGACTTATATAACATTAACAATTGGGGATCTGGATACTTCCGCATTAACTCTAAGGGAAACGTTGAAGTGAGTCCGAAAGGCGCTGATTCAGCAAATGGACAAACAGTTGACCTCAAGGAATTGGTGGACGATTTACAGGAACGTGGCTTGAGATCTCCGATTCTTATTCGTTTTAGCGACATTGTGGGCTCACGTATTCGAATTATTTCAGAAGCTTTTCAAAAAGCGATTGAAACTTATGGCTACAGTGGAAAGTATCGCGGAGTTTATCCGATCAAGGTCAATCAACAGCGCTTTTTGGTAGAAGATATTGTGAAACAAGGTAAGGAATTTTCCTTAGGTCTTGAAGCGGGTTCAAAGCCTGAGCTGCTCGTTGCTTTGGCTCTTTATAATTCTTCAGATGGTTTGATTATTTGTAACGGTTTTAAAGACCGTGACTATATTGAAACTGCTTTGCTCTCTCAGAAGTTAGGTCGCAATGCGATTATCGTGGTGGATCGTTATTCAGAGCTTGAGTTGATTATCGATTGTGCCAAAGAACTCAACATTCGTCCTCGTATTGGATTTCGTTCAAAACTTGAATCAAAAGGTGCAGGAAAATGGGCCGAAAGTTCTGGTGTTAAGTCTAAGTTTGGTTTGAATTCTGAAGAAATGGTTTTGGGAGCAGAGCTTCTTAAGAAACATGATTTCTTAGGATCTTTGGAGCTTTTACATTTTCATATTGGTTCTCAGGTTTCTTCTCTTCGTTGTATCAAAGACTCTCTCAATGAAGCTTGTTGGATTTACGTCGAACTTGCAGCGATGGGCGCGGGCCTTTCGATGATAGACGTAGGCGGAGGTTTGGGTGTTGATTACGATGGTTCTCAAACGAATTGGGAAAACTCGGTCAACTATTCGATCAAAGAATACGCGAGTGATGTTGTGTGGCAGATCAAGCATACATGTGATGCTCGAGGTATTCCGTGTCCAACGATTATCACCGAAGCGGGCAGAGCGCTTGTTGCGCATCATAGTGCCCTTATCTTTAACGTTTTGGGTGTGAACGAAGTTCGAAAAGATTCGCTTCCAACTCTTCAGGCAGAAGACAATGAACACGAAACGCTTTCACAAATGAAGCATTTGTGTGAAACGATTTCTCCTAAAAATCTAAACGAGCATTTGCAAGATGCTTATAAGGTTCGAGACGACGCTTTAAGTTTGTTTAACTTGGGCTACCTTACTCTTCGTCAACGTGCGGTTATGGAGTCGATGTTCCGAGTATTTTGTACTCGAGCGCTGGCTGTTTCTGAAACGCAAGATCGTAAAATCGAAGAAGCTGAGGAATTGAGAAAATTCCTTATTGATAGTTATTTTTGTAACTTTTCAGTCTTCCAATCAGCTCCGGATACATGGGCTGTGAGTCAGTTGTTCCCGATCATGCCGATTCATAGACTTGATGAAAAACCCACTCGTCAGGGAATCATTTTAGATTTGACCTGTGACAGTGATGGCAAGATTGAAAAATTCATCGATGTGAAAGACGTAAAGGATTATTTGCCTTTGCATAATTTCAACACTAAACAACCGTATTACATAGGAATGTTCTTGTTGGGAGCTTATCAAGAAATTTTAGGGGATTTGCATAATCTCTTCGGGGATACGGATGCTGTTCACGTTTCGATGACAAGTTCTGGATATGTCATCGATCACGTAGTTCCTGGGGACACTGTCAGCGAAGTCTTGGCTTATGTGGAATATGATCGTCCGCAGTTGATCCGTTCTATTCGCGAAAGTATTGAAAAAGCTTTGGCTCAAAAGCTGATTTCATTGCAAGAAAGTCGTTTGTTGATCCGTCACTTTGAAGATGGATTGAATGCCTATACTTATCTTGAAAGCTTTAACGATGAAATGAGTGATATTGCCCCTGTGAAAGCTCTTCAAAAGATTGGTCAGCAAACAACAACTGTATCGACACCTAAATAGCGATCTGAAGATTGAAGCTTCTGTTGCTCTCATATAAGCTTTTACGTTGTATGGAAACAATCGAAGTCATTGGTAAAAAAGTTGGCAAAACTCTTTATGATTTGCAGACCCCGGTGACCCCTGTCGAAAAAGCTCCCGTTGAAGATGTTAAAATTCAAGATCCTCAAGCTCTTGATCTTGTGAGACACACATGTGCGCACGTCCTTGCGCAAGCCGTTAAAGAAACCTTTCCTGAAACTCAAGTGACCATCGGACCTATCATCGAAGACGGATTTTATTACGATTTCTTCAGAGAGAAACCGTTTACTGTTGATGATTTTGTAGTGCTAGAAAAACGCATGAAAGAAATCGTGAGCGAAAATGTCAAAATGATTCGTGAGACATGGACCGTCGACGAAGCGATTCAATTTTTTGATCAAAAAGGTGAAAAATTTAAAGTTGAATTGATTCAAGATTTGGTTCGCGACCAAGGAATCACAACAGTGAGTATTTACAGACAAGGTGAATTCTTGGATCTTTGTCGTGGCCCTCACGTACCTTCAACTGGATATATCGGGGCGTTTAAGCTTTCGCATACAGCGGGAGCCTATTGGCGTGGAAACGAAAAGAACCCGATGCTTTCTCGTATCTATGGAACGGCTTTTTTAAGTCAGGACGATCTCGACGATCATCTTGCGATGATTGAAGAAGCAAAGAAGCGCGATCACCGCAAATTGGGCACAGAGCTTGATCTTTTCAGTATGCATAGTGTGGCGCCTGCTTCGCCATTTTTTCATCCGAATGGAGCGGCCGTCTATAACGAGGTTCAAAAAGTTTTAGCAGATTTAAATGCTCAATACGGATTTGAGTCGGTCATCACTCCTTTGATCATGAGTGATGAATTGTGGAAGACCTCTGGTCACTACGATAACTACAAAGAAAACATGTACTTCACTCAAGTGGATGAGCGAAGTTGCGCGATTAAGCCCATGAATTGCCCGGGTCACTGTTTGATTTACGGAAATTCACGTCACTCGTACAAGGAGCTTCCTATTCGTTTAAGTGAATTTGGTCGTGTTCACCGTCACGAACGGAGTGGAGTGGTAACGGGTCTTTTCCGTGTTCGAAGTTTTGTTCAAGATGATGCCCATATTTTTTGTACCGAAGATCAGATCGAAAGCGAGATCATCAGAATTTTAGAGATGGTTCGTAAGTTCTATGGAATTTTTGGTTTTGAGCATCGTGTAGAGCTTTCAACTCGCCCTGAGAAATATATTGGTAATTTGGAGACCTGGAATAAAGCGGAGTCCGCTCTCGCAAAAGCGCTCGAAAAAGCAGGCGAGAATTATCAATTAAATCCAGGAGATGGAGCATTCTACGGACCTAAAATCGACCTTCATTTGAAGGATTCTTTAGGACGAAGCTACCAGTGTGGAACCATTCAGTTGGATTTTGCCTTACCTGATCGCTTTCAGTTGGAATATGCAGGGTCCGACAATGCGGCCCACGCACCTGTGATGATTCATAGGGCGATTGCGGGAAGTTTAGAGCGCTTCCTTGGGATTTTGATCGAGCATTATGCTGGTCGCTTCCCTTTATGGCTTGCTCCAAAGCAGATAGGTATCTTTACGGTTACAGAGGCAGCCAATGTCTACGCTCACGAAGTTTTTGACGAACTCAAGAAGGACGGTTATCGTATATTTATCGATGACTCTTCAGACAAATTATCTGCAAAGATCAAAAAATACCAAAGCATGAAAGTTCCTTATTCAATCATTCTCGGAGGAAAAGAAGCCGCTGATCGTAAGCTCAGTTTACGTTTGCGTAATGGCGAGCAGCTTTCCGGACTGACTCTCGAAGATTTTCGTGTTCGTTTGCGTGATGAAGCTCGTCCCGAATTATGATCTCAAGAAACATCAAAAAATCCATATGGAGGAATTTAATTTAACGTGAAAGATTTTATTACTAATCGTCGCATTCGTGCATCTTTTGTGCGTGTTATTGGCACAGAAGGAGAACAGCTTGGAATTTTAGATTTGCGTGAAGCTATTCGTAAAGCTGAAGACATGGGCCTTGATCTTGTTTTGATGGCCGACAATGCCGATCCTCCTGTATGCCGCATCACTGATGTGGGCAAGTTGAAGTATCAAGAAAAGAAAAAGCAGCAAGCTGCTAAGAAAAAACAAGTTTCTAACGAAACAAAAGAAATTCAGTTTCGTCCTAAGACTGAGCCGCATGACCTCGATCACAAGAGCAAACGTGCGATTGATTTTTTAGGAGAAGGCGACAAGGTAAAAGTTGTTGTTGTTTATCGTGGTCGAGAACTCGAACACCTTAAGGTGGGTTGGGAAACCTTGATTGGATTCATCAAAAAAATTAATGATCAAGCTACGCTTGATGCGCGTCCGAAGATGGAAGGAAAGCGTCTTGCTTTGACTCTTTCTCCCATTCCGCAAGGTCGTAAGATGAACCCTGGTCATCTCATGGCGAGTATGGAAATGCCTTTTGAGATCGTGAAGAATATTCGTCGAAATGAAGAGGCTATGGCCGCTGCTTCAAATAATTCATCAGGAAATCAAGGCGCTCCAAGCGGCACTTAGTTTTTTTTGATAGGTTCAGCGCCTTTTTTGGAAACGATTGTACCGTTTCTCCATTGAAGATCGTTTATATTATATTTTAAAAAAAGATCCTTATATAAGCTAAGAGAAAATTCTCCGTTTCCTCCTGGAACTCGGACGTGTTTCCTGTCTTCGCTTAACTCTGCATAGTCAACGTTGATGGGTTTTTTTGATCTAGGAAAGGTTTTTTGAAATTCTGTTTCATTAAAATTTTTTGCTTCTTTCGTTTTCTGTTCTCTGGGCCAGGGATTAAAGACTCCTTCGTCTTTAATGTGGCCTTGAATAGCTTCTGCAAAACATAAGGAACTTGTGGAAACTAAAAACATAACCAAAACCTTAGTGAAGTTACCCATGTGTTTAATTTTAAAGGGAATTTCTGGTTTTTCTGTGAAGATTGTGTAAAGGCAGCAAACAGGAGTTTTTTATTCCTTTTAAATTCAGAAAATGGATTGAAACTTTCACCTGAACATGGCATCTTAAGTCCTTCAAATATAAAGGGTTTATTGAAATGCCAAAATTGAAGTCACATTCTGGAGCTAAAAAGCGATTTACAAAAACTGCAAGCGGTAAAATCAAGCGCGGCAAAGTAGGTACTCGTCACTTAAAACTCGGTAAAAGTAACAGCCGCATTCGTCGTTTGAACGAGAATGCTTACATTGACGCAGGTAACGAAAAAAGACTCAATCGTATACTTCCTTACAACAATTTGTAAGGTCTATAAGAAGTTAGGAATTTAAGATATGGCACGCGCACGTGGTGGATTTAAAACAAGACGACGTCACAAAAAAGTACTCAAGGCTACAGAAGGTTTCAGAAACTCTGCCAGCCGTTCATTTTCAAAAGCTTATGAAGCTTATACAAGAGCTCTTAAATACGCATTTCGCGATCGCAAGACCAAGAAGCGTGATTTTCGTGCTCTTTGGAACCAACGTATCAACGCAGCTTGTCGCACAGAAGGTCTTTCTTACTCAAGATTCATCTCTGCTTTGACAAAGAATGCTGTTGCTTTGGACCGTAAGGTTTTAGCAGAAATCGCTCTTCGCGATCCTGCAACTTTCACAGCACTTGTCACATCTGTTCGTTCATCGCTAAACTAATACTTGCCGCATAGGCAAAAGGATTGGCATTGATGGCAACAACTGAAAAAGAGCTTACGCTCGATGACCTCTCACGTTTATTTGAAACTCAGATTTCAGCTATCCAAGATTTGCCGGCACTCGAAAACTTGCGAGTCGAATGGATAGGAAAAAAGGGGCACATCCCTTTGCAAATGCGCAACTTGGGAAAAGTTGCCGAGGCAGAGAGAAAAGTTCTTGGCCAAAAAATCAATGAAGTCAAAACAAAGGTTGAGTCTGAACTCGATCTCAAACACAAAACTCTTTTTGCTCAGTCTTTGAATGAGCAATTAGAAAAAGAGCGTGTGGATGTCACTCTACCGGGAGTTCCGCTTGCAAAGACGTGCGAGCATCCTGTGTGGAAAGTTCAAACTGAACTTGTAAAAATATTTTCAAATTGTGGTTTCGTCGTTGAGATGGGACCTGAAGTTGAGCACGAGTTTTTTAATTTCGATGCTCTCAATATGCCCAAGAATCATCCTGCTCGAGCGATGCAAGATACTTTTTACATTGCAGGAGAAAAAGAATTGGTTCTTCGCACTCATACCTCTCCTGTGCAAATTCGCACTATGTTGTTGCAGCCGCCTCCAATCAGAATGATTTGCCCAGGGCGTGTGTATCGCTCTGATTACGATCCCACTCATTCTCCGATGTTTCATCAAATTGAGGGATTGTTAGTCGATCAAGATGTGGTGATGGGTGACCTCAAAGGGTTGCTCGACCACATGGTGAAAGAATTTTTCGGCGCAAGCTTAGGCGTGCGACTTCGACCATCATTTTTCCCATTCACAGAACCTTCTGCAGAAGTGGATATGGCGTGTGTGTTTTGTTCAGGAAAAGGATGCAAGACTTGCAAGCAAACAGGTTGGATCGAAATTGGCGGATGCGGAATGGTTGATCCCGAGGTTTTCAAGTCTGTTGATTTGAATCCAGAGAAATGGTCTGGGTTTGCTTTCGGAATGGGTCTTGAGCGTATGACGATGCTCAAGTACGGAGTCAGTGATTTACGATCTTTTTTTGAAAGTGATCAAAGATTCTTGAGGGAGTTTTCATGAAGCTTTCTTGGAAATGGATATTCGAAATTTACGGAATCAGCCCAACGGCTAAAGAGTGGGCGATTGTTGAAGGTATCAGGTCTCGATTGCCTCTTGCGGGAATTGAAATCGCAAAAGTCGAAAAACTTGGCGAATCCTTGGGTGATATTCTCATTGCAAAAGTTGAAGAAACTTACAAACATCCACAAGCCGATCGTTTGAATGTTTGTAAGGTCAATAACGGAAAAGAAATTCTACAAATCGTTTGTGGTGCTGCCAACGTAAGAGCAGGTTTAACGGTTGCTTTGGCTCCTATAGGAGCAAAGTTGCCGAATGGAATGGAAATTCGTGCTGCAAAAATTCGTGGCGTTGATTCAAGCGGAATGCTTTGTGGCGAAAGCGAATTAGGTCTTGCAAAAGAGTCTGAGGGAATCTTGGAATTGCCCAGCGCTCTTGTTGTGGGGCAAAAGTTTTTGGATGTGATCGAAGTGCGCGATGAAATTTGGGAGTTAGAGTTAACTCCTGATCGTGCGGATTGTTTGTCTGAAATCGGACTTGCTCGTGAGTTGCGAAGATATTTTGGAAGTGATTCTAAATCTTTGCCAACGGTAAACATGCCCGAGCGCGATAAGCTTGAAGATGACAAGCAAGGTGATGTTCCGATTGTAAAAGTTGAAGTGCAAGCCTCTAAGGCTTGTCCAATATATGCTGCTCAACTTTTTGAAGGGTTAAATCCCAAAAACACTTACTCGAATATATTTACTGAAAGATTAAAAGTTTTGGGAACGGAGCGTTTTCGCTCTGGCCCTGTTGATTTAGCAAATTACGTTCTTTTTGAATGTGGTCACCCGATGCATACCTTTGATGCGGATGAAATTGTGGGATCAAAAATCATTGTTCGTTTTGCAAAAGCGGGCGAAAAAATCACAACGATCGATAATATTGAAAGAGTTTTAAGTCCTGAAGATTTAATCATCGCGGACATTGAAAAGCCTATTGCTCTTGCGGGTGTTATGGGATCAAAAGACAGTGGAGTGACCGAAAAAACAACGCGTGTTGTTTTGGAAGCAGCATACTTTGATCCGGAAGTTGTGCGCGCAACGGCGAAGAGGCACAAGATTTCAAGTGATGCGAGTCATCGCTTTGAGCGCGGAGTAAATCCTTTTGGAGTTTACGAATCGGCAGGACGCTTGTCGTTTTTATTGAGAAATCAATTGGGCGCTCGTAAGCGTGGATCTTTTGTTGTTGTGAAAGCAGAAAAAGCTGACAAGCTTTTTGAGCATCGTCACATCAATTTAGATTTGCGAATGTTGGAACGGACTCTTGGTTTTGAAGTAACTGCTCAGGAAGCATTAGATGCTTTGTCGGCAACGATGATTCCTGCTCAGCAAAAATCTTCAAATGTTATTAAGGTTGATGCCCCTCCTTTTAGATGGGATTTGCACAGGGAAATTGATTTAGTTGAAGAAATTGCTCGCGTTGTGGGTTTTGATAAAATCCCTTCACGTTATCCTGTTCAGTCAAAGTCTCATGCGGGAGTCTCAACGGCTATCTTTGATCGCTGGCAAGATTTGCGCTCAGTGGGATTGAAATCTGGATTTGTAGAAGTAGCACCTTATGCGTTTATTTCAGAAAATGAAAAAACGAATTTTGCGCCAAATTGCTCATTGCAAAAAATAGAAAACCCTATCTCTGAAGATTGGAAGTATTTGCGCGCGAGTTTGACGACGGGAATTTTAAAAAACTTATCTCGTCACGGAAGTCTTCGTCAAAAACGAGTTCAGGTTTTTGAAACGGGAAGTGTATTTGAATCCACAAGCGGAAAGCTTGGGCTTAAAGAAAAAGATTTAAAGACAAAAGAATCACTCCATATTGCGTGGGGATTGATGGGGCATCGTGAAGATGCGACTTGGTTGCAAGATAAAACCTCCAAAACTCGCGATGAGTATCGAAATTATTTTGATGCAAAAGGGTTTTGGGAATCATTGCAGTCGTTATTGCAAAAATCTGATGGTCGTTGGAAGAACTTTGAATTGAAGTCTCTTTGGAAGTTTAGCGCAGAAGAATTAGCAAAATTGCCTCAATGGATTCCTGTAAAAGCTTTGCATCCGGGAAGAACAGCTCTTGTGAGTGTTCCTGGATTAAGAGGTGTTCGAGGATACGTTGGAGAATTGCATCCTGGTCTTGTTGGAGATGTAATGAATTTTCCTGCGGGTTGGAAATTCCCGATTGCGTTGGGTGAAGTGAAAGTAATCGAAGACCTTTGGGATTGGAAAACACCAAAGGAATTGGAGCAAAAGCTCGGTGTGAAACCAAGATCTCAAGTTTCTACTCCTTCGATGAATCCTGTTGTGGAGCGAGATCTTTCTTTAGTTTTTGGAAACTCTTCTTCCTTTGAAGATATTTTAAAAATTATTAAAAAAACTGCAGTCGATTTGAAAGAAGTCACCTGTGTTGATGTTTATCCTATTTCGAATGAGAAGCATTCGTTGACGTTTCGCTTGCTCTTGCAATCGGATGAAAGAACCTTGTTGGATGAAGAAGTTCAAAAAACAATTGATTCTGTGACGGGTGAGTTAACAAAGAGCTTTGGCGCAAGTTTGCGCTAGTTAATTATTTTTATTCGTAACTTAAATTTAAGCGTAGGAAAAATGGATTCTTCTCTTTTGTAAGGAGCTGAAGTTTATGTGCATTTTGATCGATCCCGTGGGCTTCTGCGAGCAATAAATATCCAAGCGAAGTTTTCAGGGAAAATGATTTCCAGAGAGGTATTTGGGCACTTGGTCCGATATCAATTCTCCAAACTCTGAGTCCCTTTGTTTCGGGCGATAGAAGTTCAGGGTGCTGAGAGTAAGCGTAAAGATTGGTCTCAAAATAAACTCTTAAACCCCATTCTCTTTTTTTTTCATTGAAAAAATAAAAGCCTGTTGAAGGAAATCCAATATCGCTTCTAAATCCACTTCCTAAATAGTGAGCACTCGCAATAGGAATGAGTGTGTTTGAATCGAACTCTCGAGAGTAGTGAAGTCCAAATCCATATCTCCACCCCGTGGTCGCTTCACTGGGCTTGTAGTTGACTAAAAACATGAGGGACCCAAAGAATCCATCTTTCTCAAATTTTAAGTTTTGAGTGATTTTTTTAAACTCGATGTGAGGATTAAGAATGTATGTAAGAGAGCCGGGAGGCTTGATGCGAGTTAGAAAGTTGAGTCGCAGGTTTTTAAAGTGCTCAGATTGCGAAATTCGGTTGAGCGTGATGTCTCCCTCGTGCCCCTTGAATGAGGGTAAGACGAGAGTGGAATCGTTGAGATGTATGGGCGGAGCAGCAACCTTCAAGTCATATGTTTTGTAAGTTTGTGAAGGGCTGTAGACAGTTCCAAGTGAAATGATGTCGCGGCTGAATTCTTGTGAAAAGCATAGACTGGCTGCTCCTAAAAATAAAAAATACCATTTGAGCATTTATGGACATTATCGAATCTAATTGCTTAGGAATAGACTTCATTTTTATTTATTTCCATGTTCAAATAAACATATGGCTTTCTATAGAATCAAAGAGGCTGCTCAAAGGGTAGGGGTTCCTGCCCATGTTTTGCGTTTTTGGGAATCTCAATTTCCTCAGTTAAAACCAAATAAAACGGGTCGAGGTCAGCGCCTTTTTGATGATGAAGATGTAAAAAACTTTCTCAAGATCAAGCATCTTCTTTATGTGGATGGGTATTCCATTCCAGGTGCAAAAAAGTTTCTTAAAGAAGAATTGAGTGGTGCTACTTCTGAAAAATCATTTCAGCCTATTCAAGGTGTTCAAAAGCTTTTCTTGCAAGAAGCTAAAAAAGATCTAGTTTCTTTGATTCAGTTTACTCGTGAAATCTAAGCCACAGCTTTTAAGTCTTTGTCAGAAAATTTTTTGGGTTGGGGCCACTGGTTTTGGTGGACCTCTTGTTACTTTGAACATGCTCAAACAAGCTTTTGTTCAGGATCTTGATTGGTTGAGTGAAAAAGATTTTTTGGAACATATGGGAATGTGCAAGCTTTTGCCAGGTCCTGTTTCCTCGATGATGTCAGTCATGATCGGTAAAAAGTTTTTTGGTTTTTGGGGATCATTTTTAGCTCTTCTTTGTTTTTTACTTCCTGCTTTTCTTATTGTTGTGGGATGGATGATTTTTGGTGAGTCTATCACCGCTCATATGAGTGAGGATTATTCTCACTCACTTCTTTGGGTTTTTCGTTTATTTATTGTGGCAGCTATATTTGTAGCGAGTTTTAAGTTGCTCGTTGATACCTGGAAGGCAATGAAGCTGAACGTCTACCCTAAGGTCTTATTGTTTTTGAGCATTCTTTTGCTTGCGTATGTTGGTGTTGAATATCGTTTGATTGAGTTGGAGATATTGGGCGCAGCTTTGTTTATGGGCCTTGTATTGTATAGGGTCTTTCCTTCGTTTTTTCGACCACAAACAAAGATTCAATCTTTTACTTTTTTGAGTGTCTTCGCTTTATTCTTTTTAGCGAGCGTTATTGTTTTTGGAACGGGCTTTATGTTGTTCCCTTATCTTGAGCGAGAACTGGTTCAGAAGGGACTTTTGAGTCAGGAAGCTTTTCAATCTGGAATCTTACTTGGAAATCTAAGCCCAGGACCTGTGGTGATTGCCTCGACTTATTATGGTTGGAAGTTAGCGGGTTTTTGGGGAGCCTTAGCGGCGACAGTCGGCGTTTTTAGTGGACCCTTTATTTTGGTAAATGTTTTTTATTCGGCGCTGGAGCGTTTAAGAGCAAATCCAATGATTCAATATCTTTCGTTATGTATTGTACCGGCTGTTGTTTTGGTTCTTTTGCATTTTAATTTGGGATTTATGAGTGAGGTTTCTTTAAGCCTTAAAAGCATAAGTGTTCTTCTGCTGTTTTTCTTGATTTTATGGTTTAAGGCACCTCTTAAGGTTCAGGTGCCTATTGTGTTAGTTCTTCCTTATTTTGTTTAAAGCTAAAGGCGTATTTATCCGCGGCTCTGCTTGCTATCGCCACGAGCAAATATTGAAGCGACATAGTGAAGAACGTCGTTTGCAGAAACTTCGTCGTATCCAAAGTTTTTGATCAAACGAGTTTTGACGATGTCGATCTTTTCTTGAGTCGCTTTATCCACCACATTTGAAACAAGAGTTGTGAGCTTGATGGAATCTTTTTGATCTTCGAAAAGTTTCAACTCAAGTGCCCTATGTAAACGCTCGTTTGTTTTGTAATCAAACGTTTTACCTTCAAGAGCCAGAGCTCCGATATAGTTCATGATCTCACGACGGAAGTCGTCTTTGCGAATATCAGGAATATCGATCTTCTCTTCAATTGAACGCATGAGTCTTTCATCTGGCTCCTCAGCCTGTCCGGTGTAGGAGTTGCGCACTTTTTCTTTTTGAGTGTGAGCTTTCACGTTGTCGATATAATTCGAGCAAAGTTTTGCAATCGCTTCTTCATCGGCACTGATGGCACGTTGAACTTCGTTTTTCACGATGTCTTCGTACTCTTGCTTCACAACAGAAAGTAATTCGCGAAATTGCTTTTTCTTGTCTTCACTACTGATAAGACTGTGATTCTTGAGTCCACCTTCGAGTTCGTTAAGAACCATGAAGGGGTTGAGCGTTCCTACAACTTCTGCCTCATTTACAAGAGCATTCGAAATCTTATCGTGAACGTAGCGAGGAGAGATTCCATCCATTCCCTCTCGAAGTGTTTCTTTACGTAATTCTTTAACGTTCTCTTCAGTAAAACCAGGAAGGGTTTTTCCGTTATAAAGTTTTACTTTTTGAAGCAAAGAAAGGTTTGCTTTTTTGGGTGCTTCTAAGCGAGTGAGAATCGCCCAAAGAGCCGCCATTTCAAGAGTGTGGGGCGCAATGTGTACTCCACGAACTTTTTCACGGTTAAATGTTTTTTTGTAAATTTCAGTCTCAGACTTCCACTTTGTTATGTAAGGAATGTCGATTTTGATTGTACGGTCTCTCAACGCTTCCATGAATTCGTTGTTTTGCAACTTTTTATATTCAGGCTCGTTTGTGTGGCCGATGATGACTTCGTCGATATCTGTTTGAGCAAACTTTTTAGGTTTGATCTTGTGTTCTTGTGAAGCTCCCAAGAGATCGTACAAGAAGGCAACGTCGAGTTTGAGAATCTCAACGAACTCGATGATGCCACGGTTAGCGATGTTGAATTCTCCGTCGAAGTTGAAAGCTCTTGGGTCAGAGTCTGATCCAAAGAGAGCAATCTTACGGTAGTTGATATCACCTGAAAGTTCTGTAGAGTCTTGGTTTTTTTCGTCTTTTGGTTGGAAAGTTCCAATACCCACGCGATCTTTTTCGCTGAACACAAGGCGTCGCACTTTGATGTGCTTCATGACTCGGTTCCAATCACCATTGTAGTGCTTCATGAGTTCTGCAAAGAAAAATCGTGAAGCTGGATTGAGGTCACCATTGATTTGAATTCGTGAATCTTTGCGGCCACGAGCAAACTCATCGATGAATCCCGCTCTTAATTGCTCGGGAATAAGCTTGAGGGGTTCTTCGTTCATCGGATCTGGGAATTCGTCGACTCCAATTTCATTAAGCTGACGAAACACAGGAATATCTTCTTTATCGGGGTTAACCCATGTAAAGCTATAAAGTGCGCCTGCTTCTTGTCTTGAATAAAGCTCAAGTCCTTTTTTGATCATTCGAACAATTGTTGATTTAGAACTTCCCACGGGTCCGTGAAGAAGAATAACTCGGTTTTGGGGACCGTATCCCTTTGATGCACTGTTGAAAATATTCACAAGCTTCATGAGAGGAATTTCGAGGCCAAAAACAGCATCTTTTCCGTTGTCGATAGGATCATCAAAGAAGTTGTAATGAAGAACTTTTTTCTTTGTATCAACTCCTTCTTGAACGCCCCAAGAAAGAATCATGTCGTACATTCGCTGAAAGGCATTGCGACAGACTTTTGGATTTTCAGTCACAATGTTTACATAGTCTTGAAAAGATCCAGACCAATGCGACTTTTTGAAAGCATCTAGGTCTTGTTTCTTAGAGATGAACTGATGAATGTCGAATCCCATACTTTTATTATCGCGTGTCTGGTGTCAAAATGCACTACGCATAACTTTACAAAATCTTAATAATTTGAAGCCCTGAGACACAATTAACTGTCAAAAATCTGTTTTCACCAAGAATAGTCCTCAGCTTTTAAAAGGATTTGTCGAAAGCAGCCACATAGAGGTTAATTATGAGTAAAAAACCAGAAACTAAAAAACCAGCGAATCCACAAAACAATCAACAAGAAGCGGCTGCAGGTCCGGTACACTGTCGCTTTACTGCTTGTAAGAGCAAGATTGATAAATTTGGTTTTTGCCAAAATCATTATGAAATGTACATGTCAGGTGTGATTCGTGGAGATGGCTCTAAGCCTGTCGATTTTGAAAAAAAATTCGAACAATTTTTAGCACGCAAAAAAGTTGCTTAAATATAAGCACCTTTTTTGTGTAATTCTTAGCGGGTTTTAAACGCTTTCAGCGATCCGCAACTTGAACTCATAAATTTACCTGTTTGAATTGTTTTTGATTCAATTCCCCGCATATCCTTACCGATAATGATTCCTTGAAATTTTTTGCGGTCCAAAACATTCCATTCAATATTACCTGTAGATTTTTCAAGACAAACAAAAGAGCCTTTAAGGCTTTTTGCGGTTTTTTCACGAAGAGTCATTTCGCAGTTTTTGTTTTGAGGAGTAAGTATTGAAGGATTCTTGAGGCTTTCTTTTGAGTAACAAAGCTTATTTGTCCCATCACTGCTCAAGATTGTTCGCTCTTTTCTGAGTGATTTTTGAAGAGCTTGTTCGACTTTTTTTCTTTGTTGAGCGGGAACGGCATTTATCATTTTTTTGTATTCCGCTTGAGGGTCGTATCGCTTTCCCTCCACTTCTATTGTCGACTGAACCTTCCAAAGTCCAGGTTCCATCTCGAGTGATTGAGCTTGATAAACATAAAAGAAAATAAGTGAAGAGAGAAATTTTTTCTTCATATAAGTTAAATTTAACACTAGAAAAGAAATGTATGGATTTTAATTTTTTCTTTTTTCTAAAACTTCTTTTGACTTCATTTCTCGTTGTGGGGTCTTCTGTTCTCGCAACCCGCTATCCTGGCCCAGCGGGTGTGATTATTGCTTTGCCCATAACTTCTTTTCTTGCTTTAGCCTGGGCTCGAATCGCTGGACAGACAAATTTACAAACAGCATCTTTCTTAGAAAGTATCGGATGGATTACTTTATCTGGCTTGGGTCTGTTTTTTTTAACTCCGTTCCTTTTAAGAAGTGGATATAGCTTTTGGTTTTCTTTTTCCATGGGCTTTTTATCTCTTGTGCTTGGTTGTTACGTTGTCTTGTATGTCCAGCGATCGATCTCATAAAGTTATTTCTTAACACTCACAATTGCAGATGATCCTTTGTTTTGAACCGCATCAAAGGCAAAGGCTTGTAGTGTATGAGTTCCTCTTGAAACATAAGTCGTGTTCCATGTGTACGTAAATTTTGAATTAGAGCTTGTATACACAAGTGATCCGTCTATATAGAGCTTCACTTGAGTGACTCCTACGTTGTCTGATGCAGAAACATTTATGTAAGTTGTCTTGGACACAAGACTCCCTGAAGTGGGTGAGGTAATCGCCACAAGGGGTGCTGTTGTGTCTACTGGTGTAGGAATTGTAACGGCTGCTTGTTGAAGAGCTCGATACGCATTCACTCGACCGTATCCAAAATAAACGTCGTATCCAACGGCACCTAAGTCATCGGCTGTTTTTTCGAGAATATCCACGACTTGCACATTCGTCAGTTGAGGATTGAGCGAAAGAACAAGTCCGGCAACGCCTGCAACGACTGGAGAGGAAAAAGATGTTCCGTACCACGAGCCATAGCCGCCACCTTTCATGGTTGTGTAGATTCCTTTTCCAGGAGCAGAGAGTGCAATGATATTTCCGTAATTCGAAAAACTTGCGAATGTGTCATCTGAAAGAGTTGCAGAAACGGCCACTGCGTATTGGCAAGCTGCGGGATACGAAACAGTACTGCTACTGTCGTTTCCGGCTGCTGCAATGACGAGTGCGTTTTTTTGCCAAGCATAGCTCACAGCATTTTGAAGAGTGGAAGAGGCAGTCCTTCCTCCAAAGCTGACGTTGATCACGCGAACGCCGTGATCGGCAGCGTAGATAATTCCCTTGGCCATATCTGAATAAGTAGCAAATCCAGTTGGATCAGAAATCTTGAAAGGCATAACTGGGCTTTGCCAAGAAATATCTGCCACACCGAGAGCGTTATTGCTAAGAGCTGCAGCTGTTCCCGCAACAGCTGTTCCGTGTCCGTAGTCATCGCTTGGATCGCTCGTGTTGGCGTAAATGTTGTAACCTTGAATGATTTTTGCAGATAAGTCGGGATGTGTGAGCTCGACACCTGTATCCACAATAGCAATGGGTGTAGTTGCTGAGCCCGTGCTCAGGCTCCACGCATTGGGTGCGTTGATTTTGCTGAGGTGCCACTCGTAGCCTCCGGTATAGTAGGGATCGTTGGGAGCTCCCGTCGCGAGGCTGGGCTCTGCGATCCAATCTTTTTCGGCGAATTCAACGTTTGAATCTTTGCGAAGTTTGCTGATCATACTTTCAAGTTTTGAAGGATGAACTTTGAGGATTTTTATTTTTAATTGCGAAGCGCTGCCTGCACTTTGAGCTCCGTTAAGAGTGAGCATTTGTTTGAAAGTATTTACGCTTGGTTCTTTTTTGAATTTAATGAGGATTCTATCGGGAACGAACTTTTGATTTTGAGCCTGTGCTAAGGGGGTTGAGGTGAAAAACGTGAAGAGAAACAAGAATAGTAGAATTTTTGCAATAAGATGCTTCATTGACCGTCCTTTTTTAAAAATAAGTGAATGGGAGTTGTTAGTTTTTGTGAATTGTTTTTTACGAATGAATGAGGACTGGGGAACTATTTATTCTTTATCTTTGAAAGGTATGTAGATTCCGTTTTCGCAAGATCTGTTTGAATAATCAGCAGCAGCTTCTTCGCACATGCCAGGATTTTCTTCTTCGTATTTTTCTTTGCAATTCTTGATCGCGTTGTTGATCGCTTGATTAACTTTTTTTCCGTATCCGATAACGACAGTTGCAACTTCTATGTTGTCGTTTTGGCTGATGCCGATGCCACATTTGTAATAATAGATTTCGCGAGCTTGTGTTGTGGAGATAAATAAAAGACTCAGTCCGAATAACAAAAGAGAATTCTTTTTCATAGGCACCTCCCCGAGAAGCTCTGTACGAGCTTGCCTTTTTAAATTTTAAAGAGGTTTTTTTTGAAATCATATCTATAAGTTTTGACGAATGATTGCTTTTGTTTGTTATTCGAGAACGTTCTAGTCAAAATAACGAATATTCAGATTTGTCATTTCGATTGTCTTCTAGTCGCGTTGCCCCGTCGAAGTTCATTCCGTTAATTCCCACCGAGTGTCTAAAAAAAAGGAGTGTAAATGGTAGATAGGAAATTTTTAAAAAAAACAAAAAAACTTATCAGAGGAGTTACATTTGTTTCTTTTGTCTCAGCACAGTTCTCGTACGGTGCAAATGGCAGTGGAAATAGTGGGGGAGGCTCAAGTAGTGGAAGTTCAAGTGGAGGAAACTTAACTGGATCATCTGCAAGCGGAAGTATAATAACTGGAAGTTTGAAAAGTGGTGTCCTAAACGGAAGTTCCACAAGTGGAAACGCAACAGGACCTTCCACAAGCGGTAACGCAAATGGAGGCGGAGGCCAGACCGGCGGCATGAATGGCGGCAGCACAAACGGAAGCCAAAATGGTGGAAGCAGCAAC
>JBAXJW010000005.1:0-21726 GCA_037137635.1 bacterium
CACATACTAAAACTGACCATGGGGCATCCAAATCCAAATCACTTTTATAATCAGCAATCATATTGCCCAAAAAGATTAATGAGAAAAGAAGACTTATCTTATTTGTGGCTTTTACTTTATTTTTCAATGGAAAGGACATGGCAGCTTGAACGCCCATATTACGCAATTTTAGATATTGCCTAAGAAGTAATGATCTAAGATTCACCTTTTTATTTCGGCTAAAATGGCTTTAAATTTTCGTCATTTATTTGGTGGGCCCAGAGGGACTTGAACCCCCGACCAAGAGATTATGAGTCTCCTGCTCTAACCAACTGAGCTATAGGCCCAAAGCTTGTAATAATTACGCGCTATGAACTCTTAAACTACTTTCGAAAAGGACTCGAAACAAGCCCCTCTGCTTATACAAAAATACAACTACACAATGTCAGTCATCAAAAAAACTAACTTTCAACGAAAGTCTTTAATCGTTTCGAGCGACTGGGGTGACGAAGCTTACGCAAAGCCTTCGCCTCAATCTGTCGAATACGCTCACGAGTAACCGAAAAGTCTTGTCCCACTTCTTCCAAAGTGTGATCGGAATCTTCCCCGATACCGAAGCGCATACGAAGAACTTTTTCTTCACGAGGAGTAAGAGTCGCAAGAACCTTACGAGTCTGCTCAGACAAGTTCAGGTTAATAACTGCTTCACTCGGGTTGATCACGCTTTTATCTTCGATGAAATCTCCCAAGTGAGAATCTTCTTCTTCACCGATAGGTGTTTCCAAAGAAATAGGTTCTTTTGCAATTTTGAGAACTTTTCTTACCTTTTCGACAGGCAATTCCATTTTTGCGGCAATTTCTTCGGGAGTGGGCTCACGACCAATTTCTTGCATCAAATAACGGCTTGTACGAACAAGTTTATTAATGGTTTCAATCATGTGAACGGGGATACGAATCGTACGAGCTTGGTCGGCAATCGCGCGAGTAATCGCCTGACGAATCCACCAAGTTGCGTAAGTTGAAAATTTATATCCACGACGATATTCGAATTTATCAACAGCCTTCATTAAACCGATGTTCCCTTCTTGGATCAAATCCAAGAACTGAAGACCACGGTTTGTATATTTTTTTGCAATACTCACAACCAATCGAAGGTTGGCTTCTACAAGTCGGGCTTTTGCTTTATCAGCTTTTCTTTCTCCATCGACAATCGTTTCGTACATGTGACGAAGTTTATCGATCGTAAGACCTGATTCTGTTTCAACATCCACTAAGCGCTGCTCTTGTTCTTGAACAAGCTTCACGAGTGGCTCAATATCTTCCCATGAACGACCACCTGCTTGTTTGTAAGCTTCCAGGCGAGTCGCAGGATTATTAAATTTCTGCTCAAGAGACAAAAACTCATCGAGAGAAGTACAGCGAACTTTTCCAAGCTCTCGAGTTAAAGTGCGCTCAACGTCTTCAATGATTTGAACGTAACCCTTCATTCTTCCGACGATACGGTTAATCGTTTTACGGTTGAAGGAAATATCTTTAAAGGCTTCAAACATTCTCTCACGAGCGTCTTGAAGATCTTTTTGCTTTGCGTTTCCACCCGTGAGGAGTTCTTCGAATTCCTTTACCTTATCGATCGCAAACAAAATACGACGCTTGTAATCTTCTTCGTCGATCTCGTGCGCTTCTTCATCTTCATCAAGACCACGCACAACATCGCGTACGCGAATCTTTCCGTTACGAATTCTTTCTCCAATTTGAAGAACTTCTTGAATACCGATTTGCGAGTTTAAAACGACATCTATAACTTCCGCTTCACCTTCTTCAATTTGT
Source organism: bacterium (assembly GCA_037137635.1). GTDB lineage: Bacteria > Bdellovibrionota > UBA2428 > UBA2428 > UBA2428 > CANIGN01. Next base: position 1,807 of record JBAXJW010000005.1, read on the forward strand.
TTTGCAATTTCTACTTCACCATCTTTTGAAAGAAGTGAAATACTTCCCATCTTTCGCAAGTACAAACGAACAGGGTCATTTGCGCGAAGAGCGTCGTCTCCTACTTCTTCAGCGAAGCTACTTTTTTCCTCTGCGCCATCATTCATTTCAGCAGCATCACGCTTCGCTTGCTTAACGCGTGCTTTACCTTCGTCTTCTGTTTCAACTAATTCAATTTCTTTTTGCCCTAAAAAATTAAGAGTATCTTCAATCGCGCCCGCCGCACTCATTTGTGCAGGAAGCGTTTTGTTGATTTCTTCAATTGTTAAATAACCTTTTTCACGACCTCTTTCATGAAGAACTTTCCAAATAGCTTTAATTTCTTTTTTTGAAATCGCTTTTACAACAGCAGCTTTTTCTGTGAGAGCTTTTGTAACAACGCTTGGAGTAACTTTTGGCGCTGCTTTAGAAGAAGCTACTTTTGAAACAATTTTTTCTGGAGCTTTTGCGACAACTTTTTTTTCAACAATTTTTTTCGCAGGAACTTTCGGAGCTGCTTTTATTTTAGGAGCAACTTTTTTCTCAACTTTTTTGGGAGCTTTCGAAGCACCAGAACTTTTACTTGCTTTTTTCGTTTCTTTTTTTGCTTTTGTTTTAGAGGCCATTTTGTACTCCTAGTTTTAACAGGTCATAGCTAAAATGAAAATTTTTTTAATTCTTCGATCTCTTTTCGAAGCTCTTGAATCTTCTGCAAGATTTGGGCCGTTTTATCGTCATTTGAAGAAATTTTCAGATCCAAGGTTAAGCGACGAATAAAACCCTGCTTTTCAACACTCAAAATCTGCAAACAAAGCTCTTTCAATAGCTTTTTATAATCGCGAACACTTGTAATATCCCCTTCAAGATTCACTTCCATGGTTGAACGAGCAATCAAGGCGCCCTGACCAGACTCCTCAATCTCTTGCTGAAAGATTCCCACATCAAAGCTCGCACCCGAAACCGCCTTCAAAAACGCATCTTTATAAGGACTTCCCATAAAAGTATCCTGAATTTTTGCATATTCAGCCCATGCCTTCATGTCTTTCCACGTGTTTCCGTGACGAAGAATTAAAACAGCAAGGTCTTCGCAATAAGTATCAATTTGAGTCGCATTAACAGCTCTCGGCATCTGTTGTGTCACAAGCGCTTCCATCTGATCGAGCTTCTCTTCAGCCTTTGTAACGGGGGATTTGGGCACTCGAACTTCACTAAAGTGGTTTGCCAGCTGAGTTTCCGTAAGATTCAAAATAGGAGCAAGGCTTTTTATCCATAGCCGCTTGTGAGCTGGACTCTTGAGCAAAAGCCACAACTCCTCTAACCGATGCACAATTTGGAGCGAATTCAGCCCCTTATCCTTAGATTCGTCTATGATTGTATGCGCCCACCACTCCATGCCCTCGAGAGCTTTTTGGAGACGTTTTAAAATCTCAGAATTCTCTAGTTCAGAACTTTTCTTATTAAATTGGCTCAACCACTCATCTGGATCTTTTCCGTTTAAATCAGAAAAAACTTTTGCTTCAAAATTATGTTCATAAAGCAAAGGTAAACTTCGCTTTGTCGATTCAATGCCCGCTCGATCCGTGTCCATAACCAAAACAACTTCTCGACATATTTTTGAAAGTCTCTCTAAATGCTCAGGCCCTAAAGCAACACCCATCACTGCGACAGCAGGAACGTTGAATTTCTCAAAAGCCCAGGCATCAAAGAATCCTTCCACTACACAGACAAAGCCATGCTCGCGCATCATGCGCATTGCACGTCCCAATCCGTAAAGAACTTCTTTCTTTTTGAAAATAATAGTTTCAGGTGAGTTTTTGTATTTTGGACCTTCATTTTCACTGAGGCCCAAACTTCTTCCCGAAAAAGCAACAATTCTTCCTCTGTGGTCTTCAACGGGAATCATCAATCGTGCTCTAAAGAAATCTTGTCCAGCTTTTCCCTTAGCGAGTAGTCCTAGCTCTTCGCCAAGCTTTTCCATTTTTTGCTCGCGAAGTTTAGCGAATAAATTTCTTCCGCCTTCAGGCGCCCAACCTAAGCGATATTTTTTAGCATCTTCAAGACCATATCCTCGAGACGCTAAATACTGGCGAGCTGCAATCGCTCCCGGGCTTGTTCCTTTGTGCAAATTTTCTTCGAAATATTTACACGCACGATCCATGAGCGTAAACGATTGCTCGCGAAAATCACTCACCCCTTTTTGCTCAGGCGAAAACTTCGGTAATTGAATTCTATATTCTTCTGCAAGCTCTTTGAGAGCTTCCATAAAAGGCATACCCCGAGTGATTTCGAGATATTTAAAGACATCCCCTCCTCGTCGACACCCGTAACAATAAAAAAAGTTTTTTCGAGCATCGATATGAAAAGAGGGAGTTTTTTCCTGATGTCCGGGCAGTGGGCAACACGCCTTAAATCCTTGACCGCTTTTTAAAAGCTTTGTGTCGCGCGCAACGTAAGTGGCTAAATCCGCCCTATCCTTAACCTGCTCTTTGACATCATTAAGATTGGTCATCAGGCTCCTTAGCTAAGATCAAGATTGAAGCGCTTTTCTAACCGCTTCTTGAACAGAGCGTCCTTCTGCTTTTGATCCCACAGCTTCCATGGTTTTTTTCATAACTTGTCCCATGCCCGCATTTCCTGCCGGGAGAGTTCCCGCTGTTTTTAAATCAGTGACAATTTGTGAAACAAGTTTTTGCAATTCATCCAAAGACATCATCTCGGGTTGAAATTCTTTATAAATTTTTAATTCTTTTTCTAACTCAGAAGCAATATCCGCACGTCCCGAAGCTTTTGCTTGATCAAAACCTTCTTGTAATTGCTTGCTTAAGGTCATCACAACTTTTTCGACATCTGTATCTGTGAGATCTTTTCGATCATCGATTTCTTTTTTACGAATAGCATTCCAAATATTACGAATCGCCATCAAACGCTCAGACTCTTTAGCCTTCATCGCGCTTGTCATAGCTTCTTTGATTTTATCTTTTAGACTCATCGTGTTTTCCTCACTTTGAATTCATGAATTAAACAAATGCGCCGAAAGCCTTTTAAGTTTCTCAACTCAGAAGTCTCTCAACGCATTTATTTTGTTTTCTAGTTTTGTAATTATTTCTTAATTACTTTGTATCTCTAGGAACGAATCTCTGACGTGCTTTTTTCTCAACACGTTTTTGAGCAGCGATACTTTTCTTTTTGAGGCGAACGGAAGGCTTTTCATAATGCTCACGTTTACGCACTTCAGTTAAAATTCCAGCTTTTTCACATTGTTTTTTAAAACGTCTAACAGCTGATTCGAAGGATTCTCCTTCGCGTATTTTTACCATTGGCATATTGAATTCACCCCCTTTCACTTAGAGGATGAAAGAAAGATAGCTGTTAGGTGCTAGGTTGCCAAGAAATATTTAAAAAGGACCTAGTCGTCAGCTAATCATCCTGGCGACGCTCTATGCGAGCTCCCAAAGACCTCAGTTTAAGTTCCATAGACTCATAACCTCGGTCTAGGTGGTAAATCCGCCTAATGGAACTCTCCCCCTGAGCTGCCAAACCCGCCAAAACTAAGCTGGCACTCGCTCGAAGGTCAGTGGCCATCACGGGAGCGCCTCTTAAAACTCCAGGTTGTCCAAAAATTTTAATCTTAGAGCCTTCAATCGAGTACTTACCCCCCATACGAATAAGTTCAGGCACGTGCATAAAGCGATTTTCAAAGATGGTTTCTTCAATCAAGCTTTCACCCTCAGCGTGAGTCATAAGAGCCACCCATTGAGCCTGAAGATCCGTTGCAAAACCAGGGAAAGCCTCCGTTACAAGATTTACGGGTTTAATCTTTTCAGATGCTATCAAGCGAACGCTTTTTCCAACAACATCAACAGTTGCTCCACTTTCTCGAAGTTTTGATAATAAAATCTCTAAATCCTCAACAGGAGCATCAGCAATGGTCACATCTCCGCCCAAGAGCTGTGTAGCGATGAGATAAGTTCCAACTTCAATACGGTCAGAAGGGATTGAGTAGTTAAGAGCTCCTAATTTATCAACACCTTGAATGTGAATGGTATGAGTTCCGTGTCCTTCAATTTTTGCACCCATACTCATAAGAGCTTCCGAGAGATATCTTACTTCGGGTTCAGCAGCAGCGTTTTCAATAAGAGTTTCTCCCTTAGCGGTCACAGCTGCCATAATTAAATTTTCAGTCGCTCCCACAGAAATTTTAGGGAAACGAACCTTGTTTCCAATAAGCCTTCCACCAGGAGCCTTGATATCAACATCGCCCCCTGATTGCTCAATAGTTGCTCCTAACTTTTCAAAAGCCATTAAGTGCAAATCCACTGGCCGCGCACCAATGGCACACCCGCCAGGGAGAGAAACTCGCCCTCTTCCTAGTCTGCCCAAGATGGGCCCGAGAGAAAAAAAACTTGCACGCATTTTGCGAACTAAATCATAAGGAGCATTTCCATGAGTCACGCGGCTTGTATCGATAGTCCAACGGGATCCCCAGGTTGCTTCAAAGTGTTGATTCACATGAGCTCCAAAATGCAAAAGCATTTTGAGCGTTGATTCCATATCGTGCAAACAAGGAACGTTTTTTACTAAATGCTTTTCATCAGAAAGTATTGTGGCAAAAAGAATTGGTAGAGCCGCATTTTTGGAGCCACTTGCTGTGAGATTTCCCTGAATTTTATTGGGTCCTTGAATAACAAGCTTATCCATTATGTGTGCTCTTACTGCCCTGTAATGGAGACATACGTGAGAAAAGCATTTTCATTCACAATTGCTTGAAGAAGTGCAACTTTACTTCTGTGACTTAAGCTCACACTCACTTTTGAAAAATCAAAAAACTTTGATAAAAAGCCCAGCGCTTTTAATCTTTTTGTTAAAGCTTCATCGGGGACAAGTGAATCTTCTCCTTCAGCTACAGGAAGAGCTTTTTTATTGAGCACAATAGACTGAGCTCGTTTTTTCCAAAAAGCTTTTTCGTGAAGAATCGTTTCATCAATAAACTTCTTGAGTGGCTTTGAGTAAAATGAAAAATCAGACCAATAAACCTGATTATTTTTCAAAATACTTTCGATTTCAATGAGAGATTTTTGCCAAGGATACTCATCAAACTTCGCAACAACTTCTTCAATCCTTGGGCTAATCTTTTCCAAGGTCTCATGAAGCTTTTTCAAGTCTTTGTTTGCTTTTTCTCGATTGGCTTCACGTTCTTTGTGAACGTTCACCATTTGACCCACTTCACTTTGAAAAGACTCAAACCAAACCTTAAAGCGTTCATCTTCTGCGTAATTTTCCTGAAAAAATTTCTGAGAATCTAATTTAAACTCAGACCTTAGAACTCTTACAGATTCAACTCCTTGAACTTCTGCGCTCACGTTAACAGAAAATAAAAAAGCAAAGAGAAAGTTCAAAAAAAACGTCGTGACATTTCGACTCATAGACACCGGTGGAACTTTAAGCGTCACTAGCGACTGGTGTCAAAAGCTAATAGAAATCTATTTTTAAGCGCCTGATCTTTAAGGGTTTTCCATTCATAGCGCCCAGGAACTAATTTATCCCATAATGCTTCTTGAGCGGGCCCATATTCAAAAAAAATGGCTCCTCCAGGTCGCAAGATCTCTTCTGCTTTTTGAAATATTTCAATATACTTTTGATTCGCATCATTTGGAGACACAAGAGCCTGAAAAGGCTCAAAATCTTTGACTCCACCTTCCAACGATTCGAATTCAATATCTGAGATGTAAGGAGGATTAGAAACAATGAGATCCACCTCTTCTTCAAAAAATTTCCAATCTTGATCAAAAAGCTTGGCTCTAGTTTTAAAATTATAAGGAAAAGCACTCAGGTTTTTTCTCAAATAAGGAAGGGCGTCTTGAGAGCTCTCCACTAAATGAACCTGATGATTTTCAGGAGCTTCTTTTAACAAACTCAGTCCAATCGCACCTGAACCCGCTCCAAAATCAGCGATCTGAAAAGTTTTTTTGGAATTTTTTCGAAGATAATCTAAAACATGGCCCACAAGCTCCTCTGTCTCGGGACGAGGAATGAGCACACCAGAACCCACTTCAAGAGTGAGTTCCCGAAAATCCCAATGCCCTAAAATGTAAGCAAGGGGTTCGTTTTTTTTTCGGCGAATTAAAATTTCTTCAGTTTTTTGAAAAGCGAGTGTTGAATCAAGCTTTTCAAGTTCCTTAAAAACCCACAAAGCTTCTTGTGGAGATCCAATAGCGGCAAATTCTTTTCTTAAAAAAGAAAACAAATCTTTTTCCATATTTTATCAAAAAAAGAATCAATCTTCTTCGCTAACTTTCACCTGAGTAGGATCTTCTCCCTTAAGAAGAAGGGTTTGATAATAATCGTTAAGTGCGGTGACAAAATCATCAAAAAATCCATTCATCACATCGCCAATATTATAAGAGGTCATATTGATTCGATGATCGGAAACACGTCCCTGAGGAAAGTTGTAAGTACGAATGCGTTCATTTCGAAAACCGCCTCCCACTTGAGCTTTACGTTCAGCCGCTTCTTTACTGCGTTGTTTTTCACGAGCATGTTCCAAAAGACGTGTGCGCAAAACCTTCATCGCTTTGTCTTTGTTCTTATGCTGCGATCTTTCATCCTGACACTGCACGACTTCGCCTGTAGGAAGGTGAGTGATTCGAACAGCTGATTCCGTTTTGTTAACGTGCTGTCCACCGGCACCACCCGCACGAAAAGTATCAATGCGTAATTCGTTTGGATTGATATCAAATTCTACTTCTTCTGCTTCAGGAAGAATGGCAACAGTGACTGTACTGGTATGAACGCGACCTTGAGCTTCGGTCTTTGGAACACGTTGAACACGGTGAACACCTGACTCGTGTTTAAATTGAGAGAAAACTCTATCGCCCGTAATATTTGCGACAATTTCTTTAAATCCGCCAGAAGAATTTTCAGTCAAACTCAAAGGATCAACCTTCCACCCTTTTGCCTCTGCAAAACGCATGTAGGCTCTATACAAATCGGCTGCAAAAATGCCCGCTTCATCGCCACCCACACCGGCTCTAATTTCAAGAACCGCATTCTTTTCATCCCGTGGATCTTTGGGCAAAAGCATAAACTGTAAGTGATTAATTTTTTTTTCGATCACGGGCTCCAAAGAAGAAATGTCTTCTTTAGCCATAGCCAAAAGATCAGGATCTTTTTCGTTTTCTAATACTTCAACCGAACCAAGGTAGTTATTATAATCGCGCATAAAATCGCGATAGTTATCCACTAAGAATTGAAGGCTTGAATGTTCTTTAGAAAGCTCCGAGAATTTTTTGCGGTCCGCAATAATATGGGGCACACCGAGCTCTTCTGTAATACGCAAAAACCGTGCTTCGCTCTCTTTCAAGCGATGAAGCATTTGCGCTTGGACAGAAATTGCCATCTTGTATGATTACTAAATTATTTCTTACCGTATTTTTTCATGAAACGATCTACGCGACCTTCAGCGTCGATCAATTTCAATTTACCAGTAAAGAATGGGTGAGAAGCGCTAGAAATATCCACTTTGATGATTGGATATTCTTGGCCGTCTTCCCATTTAATTTTTTCAGAACCTGTTTTGGTAGAAGTTCCAAGGAACGCAAAGTTTGCGCCCATGTCTTTAAAAACAACTTTATGTAATTTGGGATGAATATCTTTTTTCATATTTTCTACCTTTAAAAATCTCAGCCGCTCATGTTTTGCACGAATTCGGCATTCGTTTTTGTCTTCGCTAATTTGTCGAGCAAAAACTCCATACTGTCAATTTGATTCATAGGTTGGAGGACTTTTCTGAGGATCCATAAGCGCTGGAGAACGTCTTGAGGGGTTAAAAGGTCCTCTTTTCGCGTTCCAGACTTATTGAGGTCCATACATGGAAATATACGTTTTTCCATGAGTTTACGGTCGAGAACGATCTCCATATTGCCCGTTCCCTTAAATTCTTCGAAAATAACCTCATCCATACGTGAACCCGTATCGATCAGGGCCGTTGCGATAATTGTAAGACTTCCGCCTTCTTCCACGTTTCGAGCCGCTCCAAAGAAGCGCTTTGGTTTTTGAAGAGCATTTGAATCCACACCACCGGACAAGATTTTTCCTGAAGGAGGCACAACAGCATTATAGGCACGACCTAAACGAGTGATCGAATCGAGCAAGATCACTACGTCGCGTTTGTTTTCAACCAAACGCTTTGCTTTTTCGATGACCATTTCGGCCACTTGAACGTGACGAGTAGCAGGCTCATCGAAAGTTGAGCTAATAACTTCGCCTTTTACAGATCGCTTCATGTCCGTTACTTCTTCGGGACGTTCGTCGATCAATAAGACAATTAAATAAATTTCAGGATGATTCGTTGTGATGGCATGAGCAATATCTTGCAAAATGACTGTTTTACCCGCACGAGGAGGAGCCACAACAAGAGCGCGCTGGCCTTTTCCAATCGGTGCAAAAAGATCGATCACTCGAGTGGTAAAGTTTTTGGGATCATATTCCATATTCATACGCTTTGTAGGATAAAGCGGAGTCAGGTTTTCAAAGAGAATCTTATTTCGAACATCTTCAGGATTTTGTCCGTTATGTTTATCTGTAGAGAGAAGAGCAAAATATCTTTCACCTGGACGCGGTGGACGAACTTTTCCGGCAATCGTATCGCCTGTTCGCATCGCGTGTTTACGAATTTGACTAGGACTTACGTAAATATCATCTGGTCCAGAAAGATAATTATGCTCTGGCGAACGCAAAAATCCAAAGCCATCCTGTAAAGTTTCAAGAACACCTTCTGTGTAAATTTCACCATTCGCTTTTGCGTGAGCTGTCAAAAGAGCAAAAACGACGTCTTGGCGACGCATTCCCGCTGCATTTTCAACTTTGTATTGAAGTGCCAAATCAATAAGATTTTTAATATCCATCTTTTTAAGATCAAAGATATTTAGCTTTTCAACAATAGGCTTTAAGAGAACCTCCCTAGGGGCCTCGGGGGCGTCTTCTTGTTGCATTTCAACATTATTCATTTGAGCTTTGCCGTTTGTAGGCTCTTGCTTTGGGGGACGGGGATAATTTTGTTGGTTTTGTTGGGGAGGATTTGGTCGAGGAGCCTGAGGAGCTGGCGCAGTAACTTTGGGAGCAGATTGTTCAGTGGCCTCAACTTTTGGTATCTCGCTTACCTCTTGAGAGATTTCCTCATCTTGTTTTCTTGAGGTATTTCTACGCGCATGAGGTTTATTCTTTTTTGTATTTTTATCAGTGTTTTTTTCTTTATCTGAATGTTCAGCCATTCATTCCTCCGGGGACTTTATTAATGAATTTTTTAATTAATCTTTATTCAATAATTTTGATTATTAATTTATGTTTTCTAAAACCACTACAAACTTCAACTTTTGGGTGGAATCAATTTGATGGCTTAGTTCTAGTGGGCCGCCACCAAATCTGTCAATAGCGTGGCATAAACCCCCAGCTCAAGCCATGAGACAATGAAGCTTTATGAGCTCGTCTAAAAAGTCATGGACCTTATGGACCCAAACCCTTTTTCTTGCCGCTTTTTCGGGAGCCACAGCCGTTGCGCTTTTCACCCATGATCCAAAAGATCCGAGCTTTAGTACATTCAATCAACGCTGGCTTGCCCCTCATAATCAACTTGGCTACTTGGGTTCTTGGAGCGCAGACCTTTTGTATCAATGCTTTGGTTGGTCTTCGTGGATTATACCTCTCTTCGGCATTGCCCTGATATACTTGAGTCACTCAAAAGCCCTTAAAAAAGATGCGTTTTCATGGAAAAGCATTCTTTCTCTCACCGGGATGCTCCTTTCAGTTTCACTTATTTGCCGAATTGTAGCGGGGCCCACTCCTGAAGTGCATCACTTTTTACAAGAAGGTTTTTTTGGGATGCTTCTGTACTCTGCTTTGCAACCTATCCTTGGGAAAGCAGGTACCTTTCTACTTTCAGTTGTGATTTTATGGATGAGTTTAATTGTTCATTTCGATGCTTGGGTTGAAGAAGGCCTTCACCAACTTTCAAAATTCAGCCAACATTTAACTCAAAACTTTGTGGGATTTTTTAACTTTAAAAATTTCACATTACCTGTGAAAAAAGCTCCTCTTCTTAAAAAAGTTGAACCCGTAGTTTTTGAAGAAGAAGCCAAAGAAGAAGAAAAAGCCAGACTCGAACCCAAAATCAACCTCGATTCACATCAAGATAATGAAAGCACTAAAAAAACTGAAAAAAAACCTCCTGTAAGAGCTCCTCATCAAGGAGAATGGAAAATCCCCAAACCAGCTATCCTCACCCCACCCAAACCTCTTAAAACAAAACTTTCTAGATCTGAACTTTTTGATATTTCTAAAAAAATTACAGATACTCTCAAAAGTTTTGAAGTAGATGGAGAGATCACCGAAATTACCCCCGGACCCATTCTTACTATTTATGAATTTCAACCAGGCCCCGGCGTTCGCGTTCAAAAAATTCAAGCTGTTGCGACAGACTTAGCAATGGCGCTTGGCGCTCCAGCAATTCGAATCGTGGCTCCAATCCCTGGCAAAAGTGTTGCGGGTATTGAGGTTCCCAATCCTGAAAGAGAAGAAATTGTTTTAAGAGAAATTCTCGAGACAGCTCTTACCAAAACTAATTTTCGCTTGCCTCTTTGCCTTGGAAAAGACACTGAAGGAAAAACGATTATCGAAGATCTCTCACGTATGCCACACTTACTCATTGGGGGCGCGACAAGCATGGGCAAATCGGTTCTTGTAAATTCCATTCTTACAGGGCTTCTTTGTCGTTTTAGCCCACAAGATCTTCGACTCATTATCGTTGACCCCAAACTTGTTGAATTTAAAATCTACGAAGATATTCCTCACCTACTTCTTCCCATCGTGAACGATGCCATTGATGCAAGTAAGGCTCTTAAGTGGGCTGTTGCAGAAACCAAACGCCGTTATTTAAAGATGCAAGAAGTCGCGGCTAAAAATCTAGACAGCTACAACTCAAAAGCTTCTGAAAATTCTGAATTAGAGCGCTTTCCGTTTATTGTCATTATTATCGACGAATTGGCAGAGCTCATGCTCACGAGCAAAAAGGACGTGGAACAATCCATCGTGCGTCTGACGCAATTGGCTCGCGCAGCAGGAATTCATCTCATCATGGCCACTCAACGTCCCTCTGCAGACGTCGTGACAGGCTTGATCAAATCCAACTGCCCCAGCCGTGCAGCGCTTCGTGTGGCAAGCTCAAGTGATAGCCGAATCATTCTCGACAGCACGGGTGCGGAACTTCTCTTAGGAAAAGGGGATATGTTTTTTACAAGCTCAGGCCCCATGGGGCTTCATCGTATGCAAGGAAGTTTCGTTTCTGATGGGGATGTTGAAAAAGTTTGTGAGTTCTGGCGCGAACAAGGTGCCCCTCAATATCAAAATGAAATTCTTGCTGATGAAAGCGAAAATGAATTGCTCGCAGAGGTGGATCGCGATTCTTTGTACGGAGAAGTCCTTAGTTATGCTCGAGAAAAGGGATCCATCTCCACATCTCTCATTCAGCGCCGCTTTCAAATTGGCTACACAAGAGCTGCTCGAATCATGGAGCAACTCGAGGCTGCGGGCGTGGTGGGAGAGCAAAGTTCAGCTGGCAAACCCCGAGATGTGATTTTATAAGCCCCTGAGAGCGAAAAGCAGCCTAAACTTTCTTGACCTATGACTCTGGATCGAGATAGCCTAAGAAAATGCCACACCGCATTACACGCTGCGAAAAGCTCAAAAAGTTTCAACGCGTTTTTATTTTTTGCTTAGGATTCTCTTTTCTTAACTTGCCCTTCGCTTTTGCTGAAAAAGAGCAAGAAAAAAGCGATGAAACAAAACTCGTTCTTAGTGCTCTTGCAAAGAGATACGAAAATTTAGGCAATTGGGAAGCGACTTTTTTTCAAAGTGAAAAATCTCCTGGATTTTCTCAAGAAATTAGCTCTGAAGGTTTTTTCAAATTCGTGAAAACGAAAGAAAGAAATTTTTTTCTTTTAGAATCAAAGAACGACAAAATTAAAAAGAAATTTGTGAGCGATGGAAATCGCGCTATTTATCTTGAAGACAAGGGCGAGGGGAAAAAAGAAAAAGATCGCTACTTTGCTCGTCGCTTTAATGATGCAAGAAATTTAGAACTCGAGAGATTCCTTCTTTTTTTTCGTGGCCTTAAATCCAAAAGCGTATCGGAAAAAGAATATGAAATCAGAGGAACTTTCAAAAAACCTGACTTGGAAGTAACGCTGACTCCAAAAATTGAATCTGATTTTTCTGAAATTAAAATTTCATTTCACAATACTGAAAAATTTCCTTCGAGCTTAACTTTTGTTGACTCAGTTGGAGGAAGTACAACGATGCGAATACTCGAAGCAAAATCGATCAAGAAAACAGACCCCAAATGGTTTGATCTGACTTTGCCCTCAGGAGCAAAAATAGAAAAATGAGCGACACACAAAAAGTTCACATTATTTCTCTGGGTTGTGCACGAAACTTAGTGGACTCAGAAAACATGGCCGGCCTTCTTCAAGGCGACAAAGGATACAAGCTTTCTGATCACGCAAATGAAGCAGACATCATTATCGTGAATACTTGCGGCTTTATTGATGAAGCAAAACAAGAATCAATCGACACCATTTTGGGAGCAGCCGAAAACAAAAAAAACGGGAATTGTAAAAAGCTCGTTGTCACAGGATGCCTTTCTGAGCGTTATCCTCAAGAATTAAAAGACTCTCTTCCAGAAGTGGATCTCATCACGGGAACTGCTGCCTTTCCTAGAATTGTAGAAGAATTAGAATCTTTAAAAAACTCAACATCTTCTGAGCCCAAAGTAAAAATTCACACTGATCGCGCAAAAGATTATGATCTTCCTCGTGCGAACAGCCTCAGTTCTCACTCTGCCTATTTAAAACTTGCCGAAGGATGCGCAAAACGTTGCTCTTTTTGTATCATTCCAAAACTTCGAGGAAATTTACGATCCAGAAGTATTGAGAGCTTAGTCACTGAAGCTCAAACACTTATTCAAAATGGAGTTCGTGAAATTAATTTAATTGCGCAAGACCTTACTGATTATGGTCGTGACCGAAAAGACGGAGCAACCCTGGCAGAGCTCCTAAAAAAACTTGTTCAAATCGAAGATCTCAAATGGCTTCGATTGTTTTATGTTTATCCTGATCAATTAAGTGATGATGTCATCCAACTTGTTCGCGATGAAGAAAAAATCTGCAAATACCTAGATGTCCCTATTCAGCATATTTCAGATAAAATTCTCACACGCATGAATCGCCACACAAACAAAGAACAAATTCGTTCGATGATTGCGAGACTCAAAAAAGAAATTCCTAATCTATTCATTCGAACTTCATTAATGGTGGGATTCCCTGGCGAAACTCAAGAAGACTTTCTGGAACTGAAAAACTTTGTAAAAGAAGGCCTCTTAGATCATGTCGGCGTCTTTACTTATTCACATGAAGAAGGGACTCCAAGCTTCCGCTTACCTGATGATGTTCCTGCAGAAGTTAAAAAGCAAAGACAAGCTGAAATTTACGCACTTCAAGAAGAAATCTTAAATAAAAACTTACGCTCTCTTGTTGGCCAAACACTTGAGGTTCTTGTTGAAGGACAACATCCCGAAACAGAGTTGCTCCTAAGGGGCCGCTTCTTTGGTCAGGCTCCCCAAGTGGACAACATGGTCATTATTCAAGAAGGTCACGCTGACATTGGATCCTTTATGAAAGTAGAAATCAGAGACATCGCCGGAATGGATCTTGTTGGGGGAATTGTTTCTTAAGTCTAAAAGACTTTCACTGAATGACTTCTCAAGGCCTAACGCTAAATCTTCGGATTTCTCCCAATGCAAAGAAAAATAAAATTCTTGGTCTCTATGGAGAAAAACAAATTAAAGTCTCGGTTGCCTGTCCACCCGTTGACGGTCGCGCCAATGAAACTCTTGTGAAATTTATTGCAGAGACCTTCTCGGTTTCTCAAAAAAATGTTGAGATAATAAGAGGTGAAGCATATCAATCTAAAACACTTTTTATCTCAGGTGATCCAAAAAAACTTGAGTCCCTTTTACAAAAAATCCTCGCTGATTCTTCTCGGTGAGTTTTTCATCCTAAATTTTGCACTTTCCTCTCAATGGGGACCTGTTTTTCCAACCCATGACTTTCCAACGGACAAAAGTTTTTTAATGAACCCCGTGTTTGAGTATGGAACTCAAGGCTCAATTTTTAACTCGGACGGATTTAAACAAAAACTAGACCTTTCCTTTTCTCGATTTAGAATTTCTCTAAATCCAGAATACCAACCCTCACGTGAATTATCCTTTGGCGCTTTTATAAACATTGATTTTCTTTCTCTTCAACCGACTGACAAGCCCCAGATTTCTAAATCAGGGCCTTCCGATCAATTTCTTTTTGGAGAATTTAGATTTTACGATAAGCCCGGACAATCTCTTGGAATCGCAACAGTTATAAAAGTTCCCGCTTACACTAACCCACAAAAAGTAAATCAAGACAGTGCCCCTTTTTTAATTTTAGGAGATGGGCAAATTGATTCCAATATTCTCCTAACAGGAGAATATTGGCTTACAAGAAATCTGAAGTTTTATTTAGATTCTGGTTTTACCTTTCGCTCCGATGATCACTCTTCTGAAATTCCTTACAATAGTGGCTTAGAATTTAAATCTCCTCGCTATACCTTAGGAGCAAGCCTCAAGGGAACCTCAAGCTTGAAAACGGATAACACAAGAACCTCTCCAGTTTCGAGTATTCTTCACGATATGACAGGAGGAACTAATTATACTTTTGCTGAAAATCCTACATTATTGATCGGAAAAATTTATGGAGAATACGCTCTCAATCACCAGTGGGCAATCACTTCTAAATTTGAAAATTCCATGGCAGGAAGAAACGCGCCCTTTTTCTATCTCGTAGGAATAGGATTAAGCTACCGTGAATTTGAATACAAAAGCTACATTCCAAGAACCGCGCGTGATGTAGGAATTGAAACAGACGATGCTGGAGATGAATTCGAAGGAGAAATACAAGAAAAATATCGAAAAACACCTGAGCCTATCGACAGTGATTACTAGAATTTTATTTTAAAATTAAAAATTCAAATAACTTCTAACTTGCAAACCCCAAGAGGATTGTTTTTCAGAACCAAATGCATTTCCTGGAAGAAAGATGCCTGCTGCAACACTGGTCTTAAAATTCTCATACCACTTCTGCTCAAAGTGTAGGTCCGTTTCAAAACCCAAAGAATCGCCATTATCGTTAGAGCTCATAAGCTTTGCATAACCGCCCACTAGACCCAGGCGATATTTTTTTTGAGCAAAAGAATAAAAGGCTCCAAGACGCCCAAGTAGAGCTCCTCTTTCATTTGAAGCATCACCAGAAGACGGATCACTTCCGATTGCATACCCTAAATGCTCTGAACTCTTCTTTCCAAAGTTTGCCCCTTGCACTTGTCTGAACAAAATTAAGAAAGGTCTATAGTTTGGATGAACATTAAAAGCCCGATCTCCGGAGTGGCTTGAAAAAACTCCATCAACTTCAAAGTCCCAGTTACCTGGATGATATCTATACTGAGTAAGAGCTCCATACACATGGGCTTGCTTATCATAGGCATTAGAAGCAAACTCACCGGCAACAGAGCTTAATTCCCATTCTTTTTTTGCATAAAAAGAAAAGTCATTGGAGCTTGTATAAATAGCGGAGGCTAAGGCTGCTCGAATATGTCGGCCAAAGAGGAGCCCAATAGAAACACCTGATCCTTCGTTTTCATATTTTACGGACCCTTCATAAACATCTTCATCATCAATATCTGTATGAAGATATCCTTCTTGGCGTTTTTCATAACCAGCATTTAAAACAAGGCTTCCAAGCTGACCTTCAAAACCCACACGATCAACAATTGTGGAGGCATCATCTTCAGCTTTATTTCCTTCATCATAAAGAAGTCCCAATCCCCACCCTTTAGGCATACGTCCTGCTTTAAAAACACCTAAATCACTCACCCACTTAAGGTAAGCATGACGAATAGAAAGAAGTTGTGTTGCGCTTGGATCAAAAGCAGCTCCACCATTGATCTGGTTTGGGCTTTTAGAAGAATTAAAACTTACCCCTTCATTAGAAGTGTTCAGATTCTGGCTTAAAAGACTCAGCTCAGAATGCAAAGAAAAGCGTTCATCGATCAAGACATCAGGTCTCAACAAAAGTCGGTGTTCCAAAAAAGAACTCGTATCCGAAGCATTGTCGTACAACACTCCTGAGTTGACACCTTTTTTTGCATCTAAATTATAGAACAGGTTTGAGCCAAATCTGTGATTTCCACTCAAACTAAAAAGAGCAGCCTCAGAAAAAGAAGCCGTCAAAAAAGCAACGATAAATCCAATAACAAGTCCCAAAGTGCTTATTTTCTTCATGATTTATTGGTCGTAGCATAGCCCTGGAATCAAGTCCTCTAGGTGGCTTAGACTTTTTGGGATTCATAACTCGAAGAGTCTCGTGGCTTCCACCCCTGAGGGAGGTTGGAGCTAAAGCCGTCCGAGACTCTTGCTTTGGTACTCTTACAGGTTAAGGGCACCCCTAATAAGAGTCAACAATTGCAGCGTCATAGCCATATGTTGTCATTTTCTGCTTTGAATCATATCGTCAAAAAAGATGCACAATAGACATGGGCTTGGATCTGTTTTGATACTTTTTTGTGCCCTTATAGTGATTATTCCCTTTTCGATTTTTGTGAGTATCAAAAACATCACAGAAGAATGGTCCCCTTTACTTGAACAACGCATCAGGTCTCGACAACAAGTCAGCACCATTCGCGTATTAGCTAAAAATCAAAAAGGAGAAGACGAGTGGATTTCCTCAATCGTAGGGGGCCATGCTGAAGTCAGAAAAAACGTCCCACTCGCGGAAGTTAACCCTATGCTTTTAGAGGCGATTGTTTCACTCGAAGATCCTCGCTTTCTTTCTCACGGGGGATTTGATGTCTTTGGAATTGCTCGTGCAGCTTTTAAAAATCTAATCAACCTTCGATACAAAGAAGGGGCAAGCACTCTCACTCAACAACTTGTGAAGAACCTTTTTTTGACCCAAGAAAAAACTTTGATGAGAAAATTTAAAGAAATTGTTCTCTCCATTCTCGTTGAAAAACGTTTTCAAAAAGAAGAAATTCTTGAAGCTTACCTAAACGAAGTGTTTATGGGACAAGTTGAATACCCCGATGTTCTTGGGATTCAAAAAGCAGCGGAATTTTATTTTGGTAAAGATCAAAGCCAACTAGAAGTTCACGAGGTAGCCCTCATTTCGGCTATGGTGGCGGGATCTGGATTCTACTCTCCTTTCAAACATCCCGATCGCGCACTTGCTCGACGCAATAAAGTTCTCAACATTTTATTAAATGCCGAAAAAATAACTCAAGAAGAGTTTGACTCTGCCCTTAAGCTTCCTCTTCCCAAAGAACCCCATCCAAGTTTCAGATCAAAAGCCAGTTATGCAATCGATGAAATTCGAGACTCCTTAGTTAAAAAAGATGGAGAGTTGCGTGTTGTTTTGGGTGGATACGATGTTCAAACAACTCTTGATGCAGATCTTCAGCGTCAATCAGAAGAATTGTTTTTAAAAGAAAGCAAAACGTGGCCCAAACAACTACAAGTTGCTTTAGTAGGAATTGATCCACGCACTTGTGAATATAAAGTTTACCAAGGTGGAACCTCTTACACTGCCACTCAATATAATCGCCTCACCCGAGCAAAACGTCCTCCAGGGTCACTCATTAAACCTCTTCTCCTTGCCCCCATCATCAGTAAAAACTCACATATTCATTTAGCAAAACTGATTCAAGACGAAGAATTTACATGGACCTACGACAAAGGCAGAGGACAGTGGAGTCCTAAAAATTATGATCGTAAATATCGCGGAACCGTTTCTTTACGCACAACACTTGAACAAAGCTTGAACATTCCTTTTACAAAAATTTTTCAAGAACTTGAACCAAACGGCCTGCTTAAGGATATTTTTAGTCCTGTTGTAAATTGGGGGCTTGATATTCCTGATAATCGCGCTCTTCCCTCTGCGCTTTTAGGAAGCGTTGAACAAAAACCCCTTGATATGGCTAGAGCCTATGTAAGCTTAGTGAGAACAGCTCTTGGTTACCAAAGCCTAAACGATACAGCCTGCACTCCTTCTTTTCTTCCCAAGGAAATTTCAAGTGATTTTTTGAATGCAAACAAAACAGATCAAGCTGGTGCACTTCTCACACTTGAAGCCATGCAAGGAGTTGTTCGAAGAGGCAGCGCGAGAGTTCTCGGATCACAACTTCCCACAAACCAAGAGTGGGCTGGAAAAACTGGAACTTCTTCTGACAAGCGGGATGCGTGGTTTGTTCTCGCTTCTCCAGAACTTGTTTTACTTGCATGGATGGGTATGGATCAAAATATTGAAACAGACTTCACAGGCGCATGGCTTTCTTCTCATTTGATTGCACCTTTGATAAAAAACTATTCAGAAAATTTCCCTGATGGATTCTCGTGGCCCATCAATTCCCAGCTTGTTTGGAAAGTCATCGATCTTGAACGAGGATGTGAATACCCAGGAGCTTACGCACGAGAATTACGTGAAAAGTTTTCAAATCAAATCAAAAGCAAAGAAGGATTACCCAATGAGGCCATCGTTGATGGGCATCATTTAGCTTTTGAACTTTTTAAAGAATCCGACGAACTTAGTTATTGTCGCTAGAAGCTTTTATTGATTAGTCTTTCTTTATTGATGTCTTCTTCTCTTATTCATGCGCAAAATCTACAAAGAGTTTTTCGAAGATCCGTAAAAGATCCGGGATTTTCTGGAGTTTTTAAAAACTTATTTCAACGAAAATACGCTGAAAAAATTGCATTGAAGAATTTATCTTTTGAAATCAAAGAAGGTTCTTTTACAGGTCTTGTCGGATCAAACGGAGCGGGAAAAACAACCTTATTAAAAATGTGCTCAGGCCTTTTACATCCTAGCAGCGGAACACTTTCTGTCATGGGATACTCTCCTTCAGAAAGAAAATCAGATTTTTTACGAAGCATAGGGCTTGTCATGGGGCAAAAATCTCAACTTTGGAGCGACATTTCAGCTCGAGACTCCCTTGAGCTTTTCGCGGCTATATACGACATTCCCAAAGCTGAATACAAACGTCGCTTAGATGAAATGCTCACTCTTTTTAATGTAACAAAGCTTGTTGGAGTACAAGTCAGAAGGCTGAGCCTGGGTGAGCGAATGAAATTTGAACTTATTGCTGCTCTTTTACATAAGCCAAGGCTTTTACTTCTTGATGAACCCACTATTGGACTTGATCTCATCGCGAAAGAAGCCGTCAGGAAATTCCTAACTCAAGACCTCTCAAAAGAAAATGTATCTGTGATTCTTTCCAGTCACGACATGGAAGACATTCAAGAAGTTTGTGATGATTTGATGATCGTTGCCAAAGGTGAAATGAAATACTTTGGAAGCATGAACGACTTTGGAATAAAAGACGAAAAGTTCAAGACTGGTGTCCTCAAGCTTATCTCCGAAGACGAAACAACCGATTCTCCCGAAATAGGAACATAATAAATGTTTCCAATTAATTTGCGATTCAGTCGCTACATGCTTCGAAATGTTTTGATTCAAGAAATCGAATACCGCGCTTATTACTACATGATGATCGTGAGCCTTTTAATTTCTTTTGCATCTGATTTCATTATTTTAAACCTTGCTCACAACGAAAACCGTGCAAGCTATATTCAATACAATCAGATCTATTCTTTTATTCTTTTAGGGCTCTTTGTAAGAACCTCAAGCTCTTTGTGGGGCGCTTCTCTTTCTTTCGAAAAACAAATTCGCAATGGTGAATTTCGGCGTTATCTTTTGCAACCCGTTAAATTTT